>JBFWMT010000005.1:0-57518 GCA_050251415.1 Anaerotignaceae bacterium
CATTTGCCTCACCTCCTACGATATAGGTTACCTCAAAACCGCAATTTTTTCAAGTGATGAATTCTTCATTCCTATTATATTTACGTTGCTGTCAATATATGTGTCTAATATATTTACTATTTTTTTGGTTATTTTTTCTCCTGGTGAAATAAGCGGAATGCCCGGTGGATAGGGAATAACGTAATCTGCCGAAATTTCACCTATGCTGTCTTTTAAGTAAACATCCAAACTTTTTGTGCAAAATGCCATACGCGGAGAAACCTTTACCACTGGCTTAGGAAACATGTAACTTAAATTTTCTCTTTTTTCCATAGTATCAAGGTTTTTGTCAATATCAATAATAGCATTTTTAAGCCTGTCAAAGCCCTCCTGCGTATCTGAAACAGAGGTCAGGGCAATAAAATGTGTAGAGCCTACCATTTCCAGTTCGATTTTATATTTCTTTCTTAAAATATCTCCAATTTCAATACAGTTAATACTGTCTGAAAAAAATACCAACTTGCCCAAATCATAATCAAAAACGTTATTTTTGCCAACAATCCCTCTATCAATAATCTTTAAATTTTTAAGTTCCTTTACTTCTTCCCTGAATTTATTTAAACGCCTAACATACATTTCAAAGTCTGCTTTTCCCTGATTATCCAAATAATTTCTGCACCAATCTATAGCCGCCATAAAAATATACGACGGACTGGAGCTTTGCACCATAGTAAGACATTTTTTTAATCTTTCCCCGTTTACCCTATTGCGTGAAATGTGCAAAACAGATGCCTGTGTTGGGCAAGGCAACGTTTTGTGTAGGCTTTCTATAACAATGTCTGCACCGCAATCTATCGCTGTTTTTGGAAAAAAGCTGTTAAAATGCATGTGCGAGCCATGTGCAGAATCTACAATCAGCACCATGTTTTTTTTGTGAACAACCTCTGCAATACCAGCTATATCGCTTACAACCCCTTCATATGTTGGGCTTACAATTATAACCGCCTTTGCATCGGGGTTCTCATTACATGCCTCTTCAATGGTGTTAACACTAACCGCACCAAAAATGTTAAACCCCTCCACAACCTCTGGCATAACATAACTTGGTTGGGCACCGCTAAGCACCAGCGCATCCATCACGCTTTTATGGCTGTTTCTTGCAGCAATAAGTTTATCCCCATCACCACATGCGCTCATTATTGCAGCAATTATGCCACAACTAGAGCCGTTAACAAGAAAAAAACTCTCCTCCGCTCCAAAGGTTTTTGCACACATTCTTTGTGCCTCTTCAATAACCCCTTGTGGATAATGGAGGTTATCAAAGCCATGAATTTCAGTAATGTCCATGGCAAAGGCATCTTTCAAATCACTACCTCTTCCCATTTTATGCCCAGGCATGTGAAAAGGGTATACACCACTGTCTTTATATGTATTCAATTTATTAAATAAAGGTGCATTCATAATTATACCCATCTAATCCATCTACTGTTTAAGTTTTGCATATATATCCCTTTTGGTTAAACCTCTATCCTTGGCAACCTGTTTCATTGCCTCTTTTTCTGTCATTCCCTTATTAGTGTATAAATTCATGTGTTCCTCCAGTGACATTTTCTCAAAACCTTCTATTTCTTCCTGACGAAGTGCCTCACCGTCTGCACCCTCTATTATTACAACAAATTCGCCCCTAGGCGGATTTTCCTTATAAAACATCAGAAGTTCCTCAATAGGAGCTTTTCTCACCTCTTCAAACTTTTTTGTAAGCTCACGTATACAAGCTGCATTCCTGTTTCCTACTGCCTTAAAAAGTTCCCCTAAGGTATCCGTAAGTCGGTGTGGTGCTTCGTAAAAAATTGTGGTACGCTCTTCACGCTCTAACCTTGAGAGTACCTTTGCCTTTTCCTTTTTGTCCACAGGAAGAAATCCCTCAAACACAAAACGTCTTGTATCCATGCCGGAAAGTACCAATGCTGTAACTGCCGCAGAGGCACCAGGTGCAACTGTTACAGGTACACCCTCCTCATAGCAAAGCCTAGCCAAATCCTCCCCTGGGTCAGATATACCAGGCATTCCTGCATCGGTTACAAGGGCTATGTTCACACCGCTTTTAAGTTTTTCTATTAAGTATGGCCCTTTGCTTATGCGGTTGTGGTCGTGATAGCTTGTCATAGGTGTATTTATATCAAAATGGTTTAAAAGCTTTAGGGTATGGCGGGTATCCTCTGCAGCTATAAGGTCACAGGTTTTAAGCAAATTAAGCACACGTAGTGTAATATCGTCTAGATTGCCTATGGGTGTTGCACATAAATACAAAGTTCCGCTCATTTTTATCTCCTTAATTTAGAAAACTTAGACTTTAGCCTGAATTTCCAAAATTACTCATAATAAATTTTTATTGTTTCATCGGTGTACTTGCCATCTTCGCCATAAATAACCAAGGTTGGCAGTACCTTAACCATAGGTTTGCCACTTCTTACAGCCTCAATCAGCACCATGTTAGGTTCTTTGTCAGCATACGGCTGCACAAACCTCAATTTTTTAGGTTCTAACTTATATTGACGTAAAAGGCACATTATATCCGTAAGCCTGTGGGGTCTATGCACCATGTAAAACCTTCCGCCAAACTTAAGCAGCCTGGATGCCTCTCTTGCAATGTCCTCAAGGCTTACCAAAACCTCGTGGCGTGCAATTGCCTTTGGGCTGAAATCATTGGTAATGCCTCCCCCAGTATTCATGTATGGAGGATTTGTGGTTATAACATCAAAGGTAGCTGACTTAAAAATATTGCTAAGCTCCTTTATATCGCCCTGGACAATGTCTATTTTGTTCTCCAGCTTATTAAGCTTCACGCTTCGCTGTGCCATTTCAGTACTTTCATCCTGAATTTCCAGCCCCCAAAAATGCTCACCACTGCTTTTAGCTTCCATTAGTATTGGTATAACACCTGTTCCTGTTCCTAAATCCAACACTTTATCGCCTTTATTTGCCTTTGCAAAGTCGCTTAACAAAACCGCATCAACGCCAAAACAGAATCTTTTGGGGTCTTGAATAATTAAATATCCATTGCGGTGCAAATCATCCACTCTTTCATATTCCTTTATTTCTACATCATATTCCATATCAGTCTTCCAAATCCAAGTCCAATAAATCTTCATCTACCTTATGTTTTGCCACAGCTTTTTTAATCTGCTCTTGCTGTGGCTGTTTTTTAGCCTTTTTAGACCTCAGCACCTCAATTTCTTCAACCTTATAAAATCCGATTGTAGGTGGGTCATTTTCTTTTTTACGCACAACGGCTTTAACCATCTGCATAAGCACGTTAACAGAAAGTATATCCCCTGTACCGTCAGGTGTACTTATTGTATCCCCCACATTAGGCAAGTTTTTATTAAGCTCTTCATAAACATCCTCCTCATATTTTAGGCAGCACATAAGCCTTCCGCAAATACCGCTTATTTTAGTAGGATTAAGGGATAAATTCTGCTCCTTAGCCATTTTAATTGACACTGGTGTAAAATCCCCAAGGAAGGTTGCGCAACAAAGTGAACGTCCGCATATACCTATGCCGTTAAGCATTTTCGCCTCATCTCTAACGCCAATTTGCCTAAGTTCAATACGTGTTCTAAAAACAGCGGCAAGCTCCTTAACAAGCTCCCTAAAGTCCACTCGACCATCAGATGTAAAATAAAAAATAAGCTTGTTGTGGTCAAATGTAATTTCCACATCCACAAGTTTCATCACAAGGCTGTGCTTATTTATTTTTTCCTCACATATAGCAAAGGCTTCTTTTTCCTTTATTTTATCTTCTTCTTCCTGCTTTTTGTCCTCATCTGTTGCCACACGCATAACCTTTTTTAGTGGCTGAAAAACCTCTTCGTCCTTAACAAGAGTGTTTCCCTTAACAACACTGCCATACTCTACTCCTCTGGCGGTTTCAACAATAGCAAACTGTCCTTCTTCTATTTTAAGACCGTCAGGGTCAAAATAATAAACCTTGCCAGCCTTTTTAAACCTGATACCTACTACCTCAACCATTTCAGCTCTCCTTTATTTTCATAAGCATAACTTCCATTGTAAGCACAAAATTACCGTTTTGCCACAACTGTCTTTTAGCCTGCCACACCGCACTAAGGGTTTTGCCAAGCCCTGTAAGGGTTTCCTTTTTTGCTTGAGCAAATATCCTTTGCAGCTTGTCCTTTTGTATTATATATTTTTCATCGCCCAGTTTTTTTGCCGCCAGTACATCTCTGTACCACATGTAAACAACATCAAGCATTTCAGGGCTTTCTTTGTATTTTTCCATTTCCTTTGCCCACATAAGGGCCGTAGCAAGGTCTGTATCCCTTAAAGCAAAAAGCCTATCTGTAATATCCTCACGCATAAGACCAAATTCCTCATCCTCGCTTAGCTTCATTGCCCGTCCTATACTTCCCCCTGCATATTCTGCCAAAAACGAGGCTTCTTCTCGCAGTACACCCCTATTTTTCACCATATATTCTTCCACCTGTTCACTACCAAGGGGACGAATTTTAAAGCTTACACAACGTGATAAAACCGTAGGCAAAAACAAATCGGGGTTTTCAGCAAGCAATAAAAAAACCGCATATTTAGGCGGTTCTTCTAGTGTTTTAAGAAACACATTTTGTGCCGCCACCGTCATTTTGTCGGCGTTTTCTATTATAAAAATTTTATATTTATATTTATATTGTTTTATATCAACCCGTTTTAAAACCTGTTCCCTTATGTCGTCTGCACCCAAAGCCTTTGTTTTGGTTGGTCTTACATAGAAAACGTCGGGGTTATTATCGCTGTCAAAGGTTTTACAGGAACTGCATATGCCGCAAGCTTCACCTATACCGTTTTCGCATTGCAGTGCTTTTGCGAAGGCTTTTGCTATAAGCTTTTTGCCGCTGCCTTCCTGTCCGCTTAAAATATATGCATGTGAAACCCTGCCATTATGCATGGCGCTTTTCAAATTTTTAATTATCTGCCCATTTCCTGTAATTTCGTCGAACCCATACATATTTTATCCACCTAAATTTTAATAAATTGGGAAACCTCCATAACAAATACCGTTGCTCCCCCTACCTCAACCTCAACTGGCCGGCGCAAGAATCCATCCATATTGGTATAAGGTGTGTTTTCACCTACTATTTTCTTTCGCATTTTGCATTTGGCCTGAAAAATTTGGGTAACATTGTCAACACTTTCATCCTCAACCCCTATAATAAGGGTAGTGTTGCCAGCACGCAAAAAACCGCCTGTAGAGGCAAGCTTTGTTACCATAAACCCCTTTTGGTTTAGAATCTTCATAATATCGGGCGCATCCTCATCATGTATTATTGCCAGCACAAGCTTCATAAATAACACCTCCTGATAAATATCTTTAAGTTCAATGATAAAACCTTGAGGCTCTGCCTCAAACTCCGAAAGGGGTTCCCCCTTTACCCGTAACATGAAACATCCGTTTCACTAAAAAACATTAAACATATACATATTTTAATCAACAATTATTATCACCAAAAAGCTACAATATTTCTTTCAGCACCTCTACCACCTGTGCGTGTACTTCCTCCACGTTCTTTTGGGCATCAATACGTTTCATTCTTTTGGGATACTTTTGTAGAAGTTCCTTATATCCATTATAAACTTTATAATGAAAATCCAGTGTTTCCTTTTCAATTCTATCCAAACTTTGAACATTTTTCTTCCGTGCAATTCCAATTTCAGGCTTAATATCAAAAAACAATGTTGCATCTGGAATCATACCATCAACTGCATACCCATTTACATCCTCAATAAGGCTCATTTTAAGTCCTCTTGCATAGCCTTGATATGCAATACTACTGTCCACAAATCGATCGCATATAACCACCTTTCCAGCCTCTACCGCTGGCTTGATTTTTTGGCTTATATGCTGTGCACGGCTTGCGGCATACAATAACGCTTCCGTTATATCGCTCATTTCACTATTTTCTACATCCAGTATGATTTCCCTAATTTTTTCGCTTATACTCGTTCCTCCAGGCTCCCTGGTAACAACCACTTCAAAGCCCCTGTGCTGCAAATACTTCACCAAAAGCTCTATCTGTGTGGATTTTCCTGCACCGTCAGTGCCCTCCACTGTAATAAATTTACCTCTCATCATACACCTCAAAATACACATAAAAAGAAATTTGATACTTTAGTATATCATATTTACATCTTCCGTACAAATTTTTATCTATATATAACCATCTTATCAAATGGATATAGCTTCATCATTACTTTTCCGCTTACTTCCCCTTCATCAATAGCACCAAACTCTCTGCTATCAATACTTCCCTCACGGTTGTCACCCATTACAAAAATTCTATTTTCTCCAACCACAATATCTATAGTACCCTCGGTTTTTCCCGTTACATAATCCTCTTGAAGCAGTTCTTCATTTATGTAAACATTACCGTTTTCAATTCTTACCCTTTCACCCTCAATGGCAATCACCCGCTTTACCATCTTTTGGTTTTTGCCTCCCGCCTCATGCTTAAAAACCACCATGTCGCCCCTGTCGTAAAGGTTCATAACCGTCATTATTCGGCTTACAAAAACTCGGTCTCCGTCGCTAAGGGTATTCCCCATAGAAATCCCTTCCACCTTCACAGGGAAAAATACAAAATATAAAACTATAACTATAATAATGGCTTCCACAAAAGCCTCTAGCCAACCTTTTAAGCTCTCATTCATAAAAAACTCCCAACTATATACAATATGATACAAAATAGTCTTATATTCTTAAAATTCTGTCAAATTAATCTTATGGTCTAAGTATATTACTTAATTTGCACTCATATCAATAGTTTTAGGTATAGAAAATAAATTTTGTACATTAGTTCATAATAAAGCAATATTAGTAGCTGTTTTTATCAATTTTTTTATATATGCAAATTTTGTCATAAAAAATGCCGTGGAATCATAACCCCACGGCATCTCTTTTACAAACTTTCTATCAATTTGCTTACATAAATTTCTATTTCACGTAATTTTTCTTCTGAATCTTTAAGACTTGTGCCTTTAATGCCATAATAAATCTTAATTTTAGGTTCTGTGCCAGATGGCCTTACACAAACCCATGCGCCATCTGTAAGGGTATAGTGCAGTACGTTGGATGGTGGCAAAAGATTTTCTTCTGTTTCACCTGTTAAAAGGTTGTGGAAGGATTTTTCTTTATAATCCCTTTTCCATGCTACCATAGTGCCAACAAACTCTGTTGGTGGATTTTTTCTTAACGCACCCATAATATATTGAATTTTTTCAAGGCCCTCTATGCCTTTAAGGGTAATGGCTTTAATACCCTCACGGTAATAGCCGTATTTTTCATAAAGCACCATAAGACCTTCATACATAGTTAGGCCCTGTGCCTTATAAAAAGCCGCAAGCTCTGCTATAAGCATAGTTGCAACAACCGCATCCTTATCCCTTGCATATGTACCAGCAAGGCAACCGTAACTTTCTTCAAAACCAAATTCATAGGTATAGTTTCCTGTTTGCTCAAACTGCTTTATCTTTTCGCCTATATATTTAAAGCCTGTAAGCACATCAAATACCTTTACCCCGTAATTTTTAGCAATTGGCTTAATCATTTCGGTAGTTACAATTGTTTTTACTACTGCTCCGTTTTCTTTAAGAAGTCCTTTTGCCTTTTTCTGGCTTAAAACATATTCAGTAAGCAATGCCCCAGTCATATTGCCTGTAAGCATCACATATTCGCCTTGGTTATTTTTAACAACTACACCAACACGGTCTGCATCTGGGTCTGTGCCAACAATTACGTCAGCATCAACCTCTTTTGCAATCTCCAGTGCAAGCTTAAATACATTCGGGTCTTCAGGGTTTGGATACCCTACTGTAGAAAAATTTTTGTCTGGCAATTCCTGCTGTGGCACTACAAAAACATTTTTAAACCCTACTTCCTTTAAAATGCGTCTAACTGGCTTATTGCCTGTGCCATGCAGTGGTGTATACACAATTTTAAGGTCGTCTGCCACTTTGTTTATTAATTCCCCGTTAAGGCTTTGCTCTTTCAGTTTCTCCATATAGGCATCATCAATTTCCGTTCCAATAAGCTGATACAAGCCTTTTTTTTCCGCTTCCTCTAAGCTAATACATTTTACAAGGGCATAATCCTCAATTTCATTTACCTTGGCAATAATTTCCTCGTCCTTTGGATAAGGAACCTGCCCACCGTCATCGCCATAGACCTTGTAACCGTTGTATTCCGGAGGATTGTGGCTGGCTGTTATAACTATTCCCGCATCACACCCCAATTGTCTTACAGCAAATGAAAGCTCTGGTGTTGGTCTAAGCTCGTCAAAAACGTATGCCTTAATTCCGTTTGCGGCAAGCACAAGCCCTGCCCTTTGGGCAAACTCGGGTGACATATTTCTAGGGTCATAGGCAATTGCCACACTAAGTGCCTTACCCTTTTCAGTTTGCGCCTTAAGATAATTTGCAAGCCCCTGTGTAGCCTTGCCTACCGTATACTGGTTCATTCTGTTTGTGCCTGCACCTATAATACCTCGCAAACCACCTGTACCAAATTCCAAATCTTTATAGAATCTTTCCTTAATTTCTTTTTCATCATTGGCAATGGCTTTAAGCTCTTGCCTTGTTTCTTCATCAAAATAAGCGTTATTAAGCCAGCTATTATACCTTTGCATATACTCCATATTAAAAACCTCCTTGTTTTATAATTACTCAAACTTAGCGGTAATTGCCTTGTCTGGGCTATCCACTGTAATATGGGTTTTGAACTCATCATAGCCATCAAGCTCTGCACTTATATAGTGTTCTCCATAAGAAAGCTTTGCCATAACAGGCGCAATGCCTATATATTCTCCATCAATGTAAACCTTAGCCCAACCTGGGTTAGAGTATACCGACACATTTCCCTCACTTACTTCTGCCTTTTTTTCTGGAGTTTTAAATTTCTCAAGCTTTATATTTACTTCAATTGTTTTATCCGCTAAAGTAATCTCCACAGCACCAGTTTCATATCCCGGCTTCACTATTTCTATTTTATGTGTTCCTTTTTCAGCGTAAACCTCCGTTGTGCTTTGTAAATATGGCACGCCATCCAAAAGCACAGTATATCCGTTTGGACTTACGTTAAGTTTTATTAAACCTGCGTTTGCTTTTTGGGTTATATCATTCTCGTTGATATCTATAACCGTTTTATCATTAGGAATAATCACCAAATCTATCTCATAATCCTCTATGTTTGTACCTGATACTACTATTTTGTGTTCACCCTCTGCAACCTCTACTATCCCACGATCTTTGTCGGCCTCAACCTCTTCTCCGTCAACTTTAATAACGGCATTTTCAACCTTGTCCAAATTTTTAAACACCAAATGACCATGGGTTTTTTCTAGCCTTGCCACAAACAGCATATTATTTTTACCTATAAGTGTAACAGTATCCGTTTGGGAAATATCTCCTGGGTACACACTGTTTCCGTTATCAACGAAAAACGTATCATCTCCGTAGTTATAAATTGTGTCACCATATTCCACTGTGTTAGTTGCCGTGTCAACCTGAACTTCAGTTATGTTTTCCTTACGCCATATATCTTCGGGCACAAAAATTCTTCCTGCATTGCCAGTGTTGTCTCTTTGGGTAACAACAACCACATCACCCGTTTTCAGCCCACTATAATCCATGCTTCCGCCATTTGCACCAGTAAGTATAGTTTCACTATCCACCGTAAGGGATAAATGTTTTTTGTCGTTTATACTGTAAAACCTTACGGTTCTGTTGTTATCTGCGTTTAAAATTATCGCATAAACTCCCTCGTTCTCATCAAGCCCTTGTGAAATATCCGTATCATTAGTCTGTGTATTCCCTGTTTTTGTGCCACTAATCCAGCCCGACTGGGAAAGAAAAACCACAGCGAAAATAAACACAAAAACAATAATGCCACCGATTATGCTAAGGCGCACAATACCGCTGCCTCCAAATCCGTCTTCATCTACATCTCTGCCTTTGGGTCTATGCTGTCTGTAGTCTTTATTTTCATTACGTATATATTCTGGTTCCGAGGAAGGCTTGCGTTCTTCTCGTTTTCGAACTTCCTCGTTTATAGTATCTATTCTTACTGTTTCGCCAAATTCCTTGCTTTTGTCTTCAAAATTGTAGTTTCCCAATTTAAAACCACCTTTGCATATTGTCATTGCGTTTGATAATAATACATACTCCATTGTAATATTTTACGGCGAATATAGCAAGAAAAAAGATATTGGCAAAAAACAATGCTATTTGCAAAAAATCAAGACCTTGTAAAGTTACAAGGTCTTCGTCTGAATTTATATAAATGAAATTCATAAGCAAATATTAACCCGTTACATCATACCAAGTCCTTTTAGCATTATTTCTTCATTATAACTTGTGGTTATACACCTTTCAAGCTTATCCCGAACGCCATCGCTTTGGCATACCTTACGCTTATTGTAATACCCATTTAAAAGCTTAAAATATTTTGCTGGAAAAAGCACCATTGCACCAAGAACCTTCATTTCCTCGTTACCCATAGGAAGAACCTCTGTATAGCTTTTCAATATTTCATCTATGGTTTTTTCAGTGCACTCTAGATTTTTCATTTGTCGACGTATAAACTCTGCTAAATCCCAAACGGTACAGTCGTAGGCACTTTTATCAAACCCCGTTATGTAAAGCTTGTCAGAGCCTTCTTTTTGCCTTATATTATCACCCTTATAATTAAGATGACACACTGTGCCTTTTTCCTTTGCTATACGTGTAATCTCCTCGTAGGCTGAGGATGTCAAAATATTTTCAGTACGTCCCGTACGTTCCAAAAAATAATCAAAGCTTTTAACCACAATTATATCCACAGGGGAATATTTACTTTGGTTGTTTATCCACTTTTTTATATGCCTAAGCTCTGCTCTGCGCTTTTGGCACATATTTGTTAGCTTTCCTAAGTTGCTTCTCCCCTCGACAGTAAACCCTTCACTTAGACTATGTATAGTAGCAAGTGTGCTTGCAGATTTTTTTGCGGTTTCCAAATCCTCCAAATCAATTTCTTTTGCTGGAACATATTCAGACATCACAAAACACTGGTCATTTTGCACAAAATACGGCATACCCTCTTTTGTTTCCAAATAAATATCTGTATTATGAAAGCCTTTATTATATAAATGCTTTTTTATCTCGTTTTCAAATACTATGGTTTTAAAATCACTGTTGGTTTTTCTAAGTTCTTTTACTCCTTTGTCGGTTCTTACAATTAAGCCTCTTCTGGTGCGCATTATATTATAAAGCTTTAACCCATAGCCATGAAAAAGCACTTTTTCATATACATCCTCCATAATTTAATCCTCCATATTCCATCAAAAATGTAACCAACTCTTACGCCTGTTTTACATTTTATGATGAAGCCCTATGGATTATTATAAATAATTTTCCCGAACAGTTTTCAACAAAATTTCTTTGTTGTTCATCAGTGGATTTTCCAAAACCATCTCCAAAAGTTCATTTAGTATACGCCCCATGGCTTTTCCCTTTTCAATGCCCATATTCAGTAAATCATCTCCAGTTAAAGCAAGCTCTTTAACGCTTATACAGTCTCCATTTTTCATTACACTTCTAAGGGTTTCAAGGGCTTTTAAGACCTCACTTTCTCCTCCTGCAAGCCTAATCTTATAAATGGATTCCAGTGCCTCAGGGCCAATTTTCGCCGCAAATTTTCTTACTTTAGCAGGCGTAGCTTCAATATGAACGTCAATATTATCTAAAATATTCTCGGCTAGACGAATAGTTTTTGTATCGAATTTAAGGCTCTTTAAAACTTGTTTTGCTTTTTGGTTGTCCATATACTGCAAAAGCACTGCGTATGCCATTGCCCTATTTTTTTCCATACCATTTAGCTGATGAATAAGCCTCCCGCTGTTTTTTTGTACCGACTCACAAAGTTCAGAAGATATATACTTTAAAAGCCCTGTTTCCCAAAGCACTGGTAAGCGATTTAAGGCATTGCCTGTAATGGTTTTTGTCAGTTCTTCACGTATTCGCTCTGCACTTATCTTTTCTATCAAATCTGAATTTTCTTTTAGTGCTTCCTTTGTTTTTTCTTCAATATCAAAGTCAAGCTGAACACTGAACCTTATGGCACGAAGCATTCTAAGGGCATCTTCTCTAAAACGCTCTGATGCCTCACCAACCCCCCTTATAATTCTGCTGTCAATATCCTCAATTCCACCAAAAATATCAACATAACCCTCGCTTTGGCAATAGGCAATCGCATTCATTGTAAAATCTCTGCGCAGCAAATCCTCGTGCAAATTCCTTGTAAAGCTAACATGTGACGGATGACGACAATCCTCATAATTTCCCTCTACACGATAGGTAGTGATCTCATAATTTTCGCCGTTTAGAACCACCGTAACAGTCCCGTGCTTTATACCTGTATCCACAGTATGGCCAAAAATCGCCTTAACTTCCTGGGGTGTTGCAGAGGTGGTCATGTCCCAATCGTGTGGTGTAATACCCATAATGGCATCCCTTACGCACCCACCCACAATGTACCCTTCAAAACCGTTTTCGTTTAACTTTTTTAATATCCACGCCACATCCTTGGGCAAAATAGGTTTATTCATGAAATTTCTCCTTACATATGCACACTGTGTGCTATTATTTTAGATTATTTTATAGCAAAGTTCCAAATTCTTCAATAAATTTAATATTTTTTTCAGAAATGGTGTTGACATTTATATAATTAGGTGATATATTATTTCTTGCGTTCGTATTATATGCGTTTTTAGCTCAGTTGGTAGAGCAGGTGACTCTTAATCACAAGGTCCAGGGTTCGAGTCCCTGAAGACGCATGCTGAAAGCGGCATTTTGTGTGTTTACCACATGGGGTGTCGTTTTTTTTATGCGAAAAATGAAATTTCAGGTTTTTTGACCCACACACAACCGCATAAATATGCGGTTGTAGTAAAAGTTTTTGGTCTTGCTTTTTTCAAAAAGCAAGTGGGTTTGGGCAAAGCCCAAGGTTTTGACGATAGCCTAAAAGAAGTTTCTGTTGAAACCTAATAATCTTTATCCCTTTTGTGTAAACCTCCAGCTATCTATGCACATTCGCTCTATGCCAAACTTGGCTTCCCATTCCAATAGCTCTTTTGCCTTTTTTGTATCTGCATAACATACTGCCACATCACCCTGCCGTCTTTGAACAACCTTGTATGGTATCTCTTTTCCGCAAGCCTTTTCGTAGGCTCTAATAATTTCTAGTACGCTTGTTCCCCTGCCTGTGCCCAAATTAACTGCCTCACTGCCCTTGTGGCTAAGCAAATACTCCATTGCCTTTATATGCCCCACTGCAAGGTCGGCTACATGTATATAGTCCCTTACACCCGTACCGTCTTGTGTGTCATAATCGTTGCCATAAACACTTACATAGGGCAATGCACCTAACGCAACTTGACTTATATATGGCAACAAATTGTTTGGTATACCCTTTGGTTTTTCGCCAATCAATCCGCTATCATGCGCTCCTATAGGGTTAAAATATCTTAATAGCATTACACTCCAGTCATTGTCTGCCATACATAAATCCTTTAAAATCCGCTCTATCATAACCTTTGTAAAACCATATGGATTAGTTGCAGAAGTAGGCAAAGTTTCAACAAAAGGTACTTCTTCGCTGGTTCCATAAACCGTTGCTGATGACGAAAAAACCATGCGCTTACAGCCATTTTCTCTCATGGCTTTGCATATATTTATAGTTCCTGTAATATTATTTTCGTAATACTCAAGAGGCTTTTCCACCGACTCTCCTACGGCTTTAAGTCCTGCAAAATGTATAACCGCCGAAATTTTATTTTCTTTAAAAATCCGGTCCACACCGCTGTAATCCAACATATCTGTATCATAAAAACCAAGTTTTTTTCCTGTTATCTTTTCTATTTTTGCTATGTTCTCCCCTTCAGAGTTTGAAAGGTTGTCCATAACAACAACGTCATACCCTGCACCCAAAAGTTCAACGCAAGTATGGCTTCCTATAAATCCGTTTCCGCCTGTTACCAAAACATTCATTATAATTCCCCTTATTCACCGTAAAGGCTTTTGTAAAGCTTAATAAAGCTTTCGTCTCTGTTTCTTATTGCCTTTTCATCTTTTCCATCTGAATAATCATAAAATCCCTTACCTGTTTTAACACCTAAATTTCCGCCAGACGCTAACTCTTTAAGCACCTTGGACTCCTGTGCATTACTTAAGTCCTTAAACAAATAGCTTGTTATATTGGCAAAAGTGTCAAGCCCGCCAAGGTCTGCCGTTTCAAACGGTCCAATGCAGGCATATCTAAACCCAAGACCATATTTCATTGCCTTGTCAACATCCTGGTAGGTTGCCACTCCGCTTTCAACAATATGCAAAGCCTCACGCAACACTGCAAACTGCAAACGATTACCTATGAACCCTTGTATCTCTTTTTGAAGTACAACAGGTTTCATATTAACTTTTTCGGTAACATCATAAATCACCTTAACAGCCTCGTCACAGGTCTTTTCACCCCTAATAATCTCCACTAACGGAACAAGGTGTGGCGGATTCCAAAAGTGCATACATGCAAACCTTTCTGGCCTCTCCACGGCCTCTGCAATACCTGTTATGCTCATACCTGATGTATTTGTTGTAAGCACAGCATCCCTTGGTGCAATGGCCGATATTTGCCTCCAGAAATCATGTTTAGCCTCCATGTTTTCCACTATATTTTCAATTACATAATCTGCATCCTTAAAGCATTCCTTGCTGCAAGTAAATTCAATTTTTCCAACAGTTTCAGCCGATTTTTCAGCCGTTGTCATTCCCTGTAAAATAAGCCCCTGTTGGTTAATGTCAATTAATTTTTTAGCCTTTTCCAAAGATGGCTCACTCCTATTGAAAAGTGTTACCGAAAAATTAAATCTGGCAAATATCTGCACCAGAGAAATGCCCATAGTTCCTGCACCAGCAATTACTATTTTTTTTACCTCACGCATAAAAAATTCCTCCGTTTAAAGTTTAACAGTACCCATTAGCATATTATACCATAAATATCAGCAAAAACCATCTCTTTGTAGACACAACCGCATTTAGGGATTAAAATGAAGTCAATTTAATTTTCACACGAGGTGTATTATGAAGAAAATCGCTATATTTTTAAAAAGCGAGGCAGTACTTTGCGTTGCTGCAACAGCTGCTATAATATCCATGTTTTTTGTACCACCTAATTTGAATTATATCGAATACATAGATTTTAGGGTGCTTGCACTTTTGTTCTGCCTCATGGCAGTTGTTAGCGGAACACAAAAAGCAGGTCTTTTTGTCTATCTTTCACACAGACTTTTGTCACTTACTAAAAATCTGCGCCAAATCTCGTTGGTACTGGTTTTGCTGTGCTTTTTTTCGTCCATGCTGATAACCAACGACGTTGCACTTATTACCTTTGTTCCCCTTGCAATAGCCGTACTTTCTGAAATTGCGCCAAAAAAATTAATTTTTGTAGTCGTTATGCAAACGGTCGCCGCAAACCTTGGCAGTATGCTTACACCCATGGGAAATCCTCAAAATTTATTTTTAACCTCTTTTTATAATATTTCTATGCCCAATTTTTTGAAAATTGTTGCACCAGTGGCTTTATTAAGCCTTGTGCTGATTGTTGCTATCGTTTTCCTTGCAAAAAACGAAAAAACTTTGCCCCCAGAAACTAATTTTGAAATTGTGCTAGATAAAAACGCACTGCTTGTGTATCTTGCCCTGTTTGCCGTTTGTCTGCTTACTGTACTTAGTATTATAAGCTGGGAAATAACCCTTGCAATTGTATGTATAACCATGTTTTTAAAAGACAAAACCATTTTTAAAACCGTAGATTACAGCCTTCTTTTTACCTTTGTAAGCTTTTTTATTTTTGTTGGTAACATTGGTAATATAGATAAACTGCGCACTCTTATTCCAAGTCTGCTTAACGGACATGAGCTTATTTTTTCAGTAGGAATATCTCAAATTATTAGCAATGTACCTGCCGCACTTATGCTTTCAGGCTTTACAAATAACTTTACGGCATTGGTTTTAGGTACAAATATAGGTGGATTAGGTACACCCGTTGCCTCTCTTGCAAGCTTAATTTCCCTTAAACTTTATAGCAAAACTGATAATTGCGATGTGAAAAAATATTTGATGTGGTTTAGTGGGGTGAATGTGGGGATTATGACGGTTCTACTGGGGTTTGGGTGTATCCTCCTTGATGTTTAAAAGGGTATTCCATGAAATTATCATCATAATAATAGTTAAAAAAATAGGACTTAAGAGAATTATCTCATAAGTCCTATTTTACATTCTTTTCCTCTATTTTCATATGATCAAGCGCATATTCACAGCACTGAGCAACTAGAGAATTTACAGATATATTATGTTGGGCAGAACATTCTGACAATCTTTCTACCAAAGTCTTTTCTAACCTAAATGTTTTATTTATAAATTCAGTTTTCTTTATTTCAAACACGATATCACCTCACACGTATAGTATAGTGCAAATATGATGCAATATATACACTTTATATTTACACTTGTTTTTATGTGTGTACTTTGCTATTATATATTTGAGGTGATATTATGACAGATTATAAAGATATGTATTTCCTATTGCTTAACAAGATTACAGATATCATTAACGATTTACAAGAAATTCAGCAACAGTCAGAGGAACTGTACATAGCTCAAGAAGAAACTGCATTAGAAAGTGGTTGAGATATCCAACAAAGAAGAATCAAATAAATTGGAAACAAACATGCGCAACTACCGAATTTACTTTAAATAGTTTCTCTTGTTTCTTTTGATATTGTAGAGATATCATATTACTGTACTCAGATTGCACTCAAAGGCATAAAAAGACCCCGAAAGCCCTGTTAATACAAGGTTTTCGGATTAGTTATTATCTTATCCTTTATTGTTGGTTTGCTAATAAACTATACAAGTTCTCGCTTGTTTTAAAGTTAAAATAATAATTCAAAATCAAACGGCTACAACCTCAAAAAACAAGGCTGTAGCCGTTCCTCATGTCATTCCCTCTCGGATCACAATTTTTTAATCACTTATTTGGATTTTGTGAGCAAAGTAATCTTATTACAAAATTTCGCAGGTTATATTCTGGTTTGCTAAAATTTATGTACTCAAAATGTACTCAGAAAAATTATGCACTATATACGCTTTAAAAGTTATTTACTGAGGTAATAAAGCTATATAGGACTTATTAGGTAACTCCTCATAAGTCCTATTTTAATAACTCGTCAGTTGTTATATGAAATACCATAGCAAAAGCAACAATTTCAATGTCAGTTACAAATCTTTTACCACTCTCAATCTTTTGAATCGCATTCTTATCTAAATCTATTCCAATCAGTTGCAATTGATCTGCAAGCATTCTTTGGGATACAGCAGGGGTTAAAGCTTGTCTCAATAATTTTATTTTACTACCGCAGATATTCAAAGATCCATCTACGTTTTTGTTTTTATACATTTATCCACCTCCATATCGACATCTACTACTTGTCATCATGTTTAGTATATGGTAAACTTATAGTCTATATGACACTGACTAAATGTCAAAAGAGGTGAATAGGATGACTGATTACAAAAAAATGTACTTTTTATTGTTTAACAAGATTACAGATATCATTAAAGATTTACAAGATATTCAGCAACAAGCAGAGGAAATGTACATAGTACAAGAGGAAAGTTCATTAAGACTAGTTGAGTTATCTAACAAAGAAAAGTCTATTAATTGAGAATAAAACAACCCCGAAAACCCTGTAATCACAAGGCTTTCGGGGTTGTTAATTGTTATTCCCACTCGATAGTTGCTGGTGGTTTACTGGTTATATCATACACTATTCTATTAATGTGTTTTACCTCATTTACAATCCTTACGCTCACCTTATCCAGCACATCATATGGTATTCTTGCCCAATCGGCTGTCATAAAGTCTGTTGTTGTTACACCTCTAAGGGCAAGGGTATAGTCGTAGGTACGTCCGTCACCCATAACACCCACGCTACGCATATCCGTAATAACCGCAAAATACTGGTTAATGCTTCTGTCAAGACCTGCAAGGGTAATTTCCTCACGGAATATTGCATCCGCTTCTCTAAGTATTTCAAGCTTACCTTCTGTAACCTCGCCAAGTACACGTATTCCAAGACCTGGCCCTGGGAAAGGCTGACGCCAAACTAAGGTATCTGGCAAACCAAGCTCAATGCCCATTTGTCTTACTTCGTCTTTAAACAACATTCTTAAAGGCTCAATCAACTCATCAAAATCTACTACGGAAGGAAGTCCACCTACATTATGATGGCTCTTGATTACAGCACTGTCGCCTAAACCACTTTCAATAACGTCTGGATAAATTGTTCCCTGAACAAGGAAAGCAACCTTACCAATTTTTTTAGCCTCGTCCTCAAACACACGAATAAATTCCTCGCCAATTATTTTTCTCTTTGCCTCTGGCTCGGAAACACCCTTTAATTTGGTTAAAAATCTTTCCTGTGCCTTTGCGTGTACAAAATGGCTATCAAAGAATCCGTCAAATACCTTTTCAACCTCTACGCCCTCATTTTTACGCATAAGCCCGTTGTCTACAAACACACATGTAAGCTGTTTCCCAACTGCCTTGCTAACAAGTGCCGCAACAACAGAGGAGTCTACACCACCAGAAAGTGCACAAAGCACCTTTCCATCGCCAACCTGTTTTCTTATTGCTTCAATCTGCTCATCAATATAACGTGTCATTGTCCAGTCACCACTGCACTCACAAACTTCATAAAGGAAGTTGTGAAGCATGTCCGTTCCCCTTGGTGTATGGTTAACTTCTGGGTGGAACTGTACTGCATAAAACTTCTTATCTGGGCATTCCATAGCAGCTGTTGGGCAAGTTACAGATGTTGCTGTCACCTTAAACCCTTGCGGAACTTGTGAAATATAATCGGTATGGCTCATCCAACAGATTTCTTTTCCTTCTACCCCTTTAAAAAGCTTTGTGTTTGTATCAAGGGTAACTTCTGTTTTTCCGTATTCGCTTTTTTCAGATGCATCTTCAACAACACCGCCAAGGGTGTATGCCATAAGCTGGCATCCATAGCAAATACCTAAAATAGGTATGCCCATCTCAAATATCTCTTTGGCAATATGGGGTGATTTTTCATCATATACACTGTTTGGCCCACCTGTAAAAATGATCCCCTTAGGATGAAGGGCTTTAATTTCCTCTAATGGTGTTTTGTAGCTTTTTACCTCGCAGTATACGTGGCATTCTCTTACTCGTCTTGCTATCAGCTGGTTATATTGCCCGCCAAAGTCAAGTACAATAACTAATTCATTTTTCATCGAATTTCCTCCACCTTTTGGCATTTCTTAGTATTCTACGCTGTAGTTAGGTGCTTCCTTAGTAATTTGAATATCGTGAGGGTGGCTTTCTCTTAAGCCTGCACTTGTAATACGGATAAACCTTCCGTTTTCTCTCAAATCGTCAATGGATCTTGTTCCGCAGTAGCCCATGCCTGCTCTTAAACCGCCCATCAGCTGGTAAATTGAATCCTCCACGCTACCCTTAAATGCAATACGCCCTTCAATTCCCTCTGGAACAAGCTTTTTCTGGTCTTCTTGGAAATAACGGTCTTTACTGCCTTGCTCCATAGCCGCAATAGAACCCATGCCACGATACACCTTATATTTTCTTCCCTGATAAATTTCCGTATCCCCAGGGCTTTCTTCACAGCCAGCAAAGTAACTGCCCATCATGCATACGCTTGCCCCTGCGGCAAATGCCTTAACAATATCGCCAGAATATTTAATACCACCGTCTGCAATAATTGGCACACCGTATGGCTTTGCGGCTTCGGCACAGTCAAACACAGCTGTAATCTGTGGCACACCAATGCCTGCAACAACACGTGTTGTGCAAATAGAACCAGGGCCTATACCCACCTTAATTGCATTTGCACCAGCTTTAATAAGGTCCACTGTAGCCTCACCCGTTGCCACATTCCCTGCAATAAGCTGAAGCTCTGGAAAAGCCGTTTTAATCTTTTTAACAGTGTTAATAACTCCCTGTGAATGTCCATGTGCTGTGTCAATAACAACAACATCTACATTTACTTTAACCAGCGCTTCAATGCGGTCAAGTACATCCATTGTTGCCCCAACTGCTGCACCAACAAGTAATCGTCCATGCTCGTCCTTGGCACTGTGAGGATATTTTATTGCCTTTTCAATATCTTTAATAGTAATAAGACCTTTAAGGTATCCGTCTTTGTCTACAATAGGAAGTTTTTCTATTTTGTACTTTGTCAGGATCTCCTGTGCCGCTTCAAGGGTTGTTCCCTCTGGAGCGGTTATAAGGTTTTCTTTTGTCATTGACTCACTTATAGGTTTGTTGTGATTTTTTTCAAACCTTATATCACGGTTTGTAATTATACCCACCAGCTTGCCCTCAACAGTTATAGGAACGCCTGAAATATGGAACTTGCCCATAAGCTGGTTTGCCTCATAAACATAATGGTCAGGTGTAAGCCAAAACGGGTCAATAATAACGCCATGTTCAGACCTTTTAACCTTGTCCACCTCATCTGCCTGTTTTGCAATAGACATATTTTTGTGGATAATACCTATGCCACCTTGACGTGCAACAGCAATCGCCATTTTGGCTTCTGTAACCGTATCCATTCCCGCACTCATAACAGGTGAATTAAGCTTAATTTTTTGTGTAAGATGTGATGAAATATCAACGTCTTTAGGCAATATATCACTTTTTGCTGGCACCAAAAGCACGTCGTCAAAGGTTAATCCTTCATTAATAATTTTGTACATTTTTCCTATCTCCCCTTATCTAATTTTATGTATTTTTTGTAGATATTTAAACCGTTCCCAAATTGCTTATAATTTCGCTAGTTTATCAAACTTGGTTATGGTTGTCAACATCATTTTACTTTTTCTTTATAGTATCATAAGGGTCTTTTTTTTACAATAATCAACACAAAAAGTTGCAGACCAAGTCTACAACTCTTTATGTTTGAATATTCTATTCTTACTGTTCCATCTGTTTTCCTAAAAATCCTGCGGCTGTTTGAGCAAGCTTCCCCTCAACTTCTCCCATCTTTTTATCTTGAGATAAAAATACCACCGCACCTAAAACGTCTCCCTCGGATATAATAGGCATTACTAGCTGATAGTTGTATGAGCCCTCAACCTCGTCCTCAAAAAGGGGAACAAAGTTGCTTTCATTTCTTCCCGCATTTACAGCGTTCCTTGAATTTATACATTTTTCCATAGCGGCACTTATATGCTTCTCTAAGAAATCTTTTTTAGGCCCTCCCGATACAGCAATTATCTGGTCTTTATCCACAATACATGTTATATGCCCTGCTGATTGTGCAAGGCTTTCTGCATATTCTTTTGCAAAAGCACCTAACTCACCAATTGGCGAATATTTTTTAAGGATTATTTCTCCCTCTCTATCAGTAAATATCTCCAAAGGGTCACCTTCTCTTATTCGCATCGTTCTTCTAATTTCCTTAGGTATAACCACACGTCCTAAGTCATCAATTCTGCGTACAATTCCCGTTGCTTTCATATATCTTCCTCCCTTACGGTTTAAAGTTTTTCCCTGTTCAAGTATTATTTGTAACAATAGTGTTTTTATACCAAGGCGAACGAGGGAAAAAATGACAAAATTCTTTCATTAAAATTCAAATTTAACCAAGTCACTAAACATAATATTTACTTAATTGCCCTTATATATTCCGTTATCTGCCTATTGCAACATTTTATTTGCCAAAATCCTTCATTTTTATTTAGTCTTCAGTATACCCTCAATTAAAACTAAATCACTTTTTGTTTAATTTAATATTAATTTTAAGGTTAATTTAAAGTAGTTATGCTATAATTTGGTAAAACACAAGCAAGAAAGGTGATTACATTAATGACACAACAAAATTCATCCATGCAATTAGAACAGGATTTCTACGGCAGTGCATACCCCGTTCTTGAAGAAACCCTTGAAATACTTTTGAATTCACTAAAAAATTTGAGTTCAGAACGTAAGTGCACTGGTCTGCGTGACCCAATTGAGCATAGTAAGGCACGAATAAAAACAGCCGCAAGTATGGTAGAAAAACTTGACCGTAAAAACTTACCCTTAACTTGTGAGGCGGCTCTTACAAAAGTTTTTGATGCCGTAGGCATACGTGTTATATGCACATTTATGGACGATGTGTATTTAATTGCCAACATGCTTAGGGCACAACCAAACATAGAAATTGTTGAGGAAAAGAATTACATATCAACGCCAAAACCCAACGGCTACCGTAGCTATCACATGATAGTAAAAGTTATGGTTAGAACCCAAATTGTATATGCTGAAATTCAAATACGTACTATTGCTATGGATTGCTGGGCAAGCCTTGAACACCAGCTTAAATATAAACACGATATACAAAAAGCGGATATGTTTGTAGCAGAACTTAAGCGCTGTGCCGACGAAATTGCTTCCACTGATATAACACTGCAAACAATACGTGATTTAATAAACGAAACAAATTAACTTGCAATAAAATTTGAAAAACTTAATGAGGTATTAATATATGAGATTGCTACTTGCAGAAGATGAAAAAGAACTATCCAACGCATTAGTTGCTATTTTAAAACACAGCAACTATTCCGTTGATGCTGTTTATGATGGTGCAGATGCACTGGAATATGGTCTTTCCCAAAACTATGACGGAATAATATTAGATATTATGATGCCAAAAATGAGCGGAATAGATGTGCTTAAAAACCTTAGAACCCACAACATAACCACTCCTGTACTTCTGCTTACAGCTAAAGCAGAAATTGAAGATAGAATACACGGTCTTGATATGGGTGCTGACGACTACCTTTCAAAGCCCTTTGCCATGGGTGAGCTATTGGCAAGAATTCGTGCAATAACAAGGCGAAAAAGTGAACTTACTGCCAACGTGCTTACCCTTGGTGGCATAAGCCTTAACAGGGCAAATTACGAGCTTTCCAATGGGGTGGCCTCGTTCCGCCTTGGCAACAAAGAGTTTCAGATGTTAGAAATGCTGATGAGTAACCCAAACCGCCTTATTTCCACCGAACAATTTATGGAACGCATTTGGGGATGTGAAGCGGAGGCAGACATAAGCGTTGTGTGGGTGTACATATCATACCTGCGCAAAAAGCTTGCCTCCATTAGCAAAAATATAGAAATAAAAGCCACCCGTGGTGTGGGCTATAGCTTGGAGGAACAGCCATGATTAAAAAACTTCAGCAAAAATTTGTTTTAATCACCATGACATCGCTTTTGCTGGTTTTTGTTATTATCATTGGGTCAATAAATGCAATTAACATTTACCAAATGAATAGAAAAGCAGATAGCGTTATTGCCTTCCTTGCGGAAAATGACGGTGCTTTCCCTGAATTCGAAAAAAAAGGTAACTCAAATTCTCTCCTTAATTTTGAATTTCAGCTAACCGCCGAAACAAGATTTGAAACAAGATATTTTGTAGTGGAATTTACCAAAGACGGAATTGCAGAAGAAACTAATGTAAACCATATTGCTGCCATATCCGGCACCGAGGCCCAGGCGTACGCAACACAGATACTGCTTACAGGCAAAACAAACGGCTATAGCGGAATATACAGATATAGGGTTATAGATACCCCAACAGGTGTTATGGTTGTTTTTGTAGACTGCCATTTGCAGATGCAAACACAAACCACTTTTCTGCTTATATCCTGTGGAATTGCCTTTTTAAGCTTTGTTGTTATGTTTATACTGGTATCCGTCTTTTCTAAAAAAGCAATTAAGCCTGTTATAGAAACCTTTGAAAAACAGAAACAGTTTGTTACCGATGCAAGCCATGAAATTAAAACTCCGCTTGCTATAATATCTGCCAATACTGATGTTTTGGAGTTATGTAACGGAAAAAGTGAGTGGACAGACAGCATCCGTAACCAAACAACACGCCTTAGTAGCTTGGTTGCAAATCTGCTTACTCTTTCTAAAATGGAGGAGGCACAACCACAGCTTACTTTTTGCGATTTTTGCCTAAGTGATGCCGTTGCCCAAGCTTCAACACCCTTTAAAACCTTAGCAGAAACCCAAAATAAACAAGTTGAATTTGATATTGCTCCAAATATCAGTTTTATTGGTGATGAAAGCAGTATACGTATGCTGATTTCAATTTTAATGGACAATGCTATAAAATATGCAAGTAATAATGGGCAAATAAAAATATCTCTGCATCAGCAAAGTAAGTCTGTGCGCCTAGAAGTGTTTAACACCTGCGAAAGCATTGATGAAAAGGAACTTACTAAAGTTTTTGACAGATTTTACCGTATGGATTCTTCCCGTGCCAGAGAAACTGGCGGTTATGGCATAGGCCTATCCATTGCCAAGGCAATTGTTCATACCCATAAAGCAAAAATAACCGCTACCTGTGAGCAAGGCAGCGGCGTAAAGTTTATCGTCATTCTGTAAAGATATATCCCCTAAAATTTAAATACAAATCCTTTATATACTGCCTAAAAGCATTACCGTACCCCTCGAGACCTTGAATTCTTTGCGGCAACTTCGACTTTTCAGGGTCTTTTTTTGGCTGAGCCAAAGTTATATCCATCTCCTCAACCTGCTCTTCAGGGTAGCGCAAGCTATTGTAGAACACAACATCAAACATATTTCCGCTTACATAGTAATTTCCAAGGTCGCAGGAAACAACTTTTCCATTAACCATGATAAGCTTCTCACTTCCGTCATTTAGCTTAAAACACATGTTTATCTCAGTTGAGTCTTCTGCCACAACAACATCTTCCTCCTGCCAACAAATACGAATTTTGGAAAATGATTTAACTATAGAGTCTATATCATCGGGTATGGTAACACGTTTCTTTTTAACATCGTCAGATACGCTTCCACTATAAATATCCACACTTTCAATTTGTGAAACATCAAAATCTAAAATCTCACTGCTTTTTTTATACTGACAACCGCCTGATGCCATAACAATCAGCAACAAAACAGCTATAAAAATGATTTTTTTCATTATGACCTCCCCCGATTGTATACTTAAAATTATATGTATTCCAATAATTGTTAACTATCACATTTTATTGTACCAGAAAAAAAACTTAATTACAATGTACAAATCAATTACAATCTGCATTTTTTATGATACAATAAATCTAAACATTACATAAACACAAAGGGGAAAATCATGTCAAAAAAAACCAAAGGAATTATGTTTATACTCATGTCGGCATTTTGTTTTTCAATGATGAACACATTTGTAAAACTTTCAGGAGACTTACCACCAATACAAAAAAGCTTTTACCGCAATCTTGTTGCATTTTTTGTAGCTTTTATTGTTTTAATTAACTCTGAAGAAAAATTTAAATTTAATATGGAGAATCTACCTTCGCTAATAGCTCGTTCAATTGCTGGCACTATTGGAATATTTTGCAACTTCTATGCTATAGACCATTTACTGCTTTCCGATTCCAATATGCTTAATAAACTTTCGCCGTTTTTTGCCATCCTTGCGTCATTTTTTCTGCTTAAAGAACGTGTATCGCCTATGCAAATAGTTTCAATTATTATTGCTTTTATTGGCAGTCTTTTTATAATAAAGCCATCATTTTCAGCATTCAGTTCAAGCTTTCCTGCGTTAATCGGGTTGCTTGGCGGAATAATGGCAGGCGTTGCCTATACATTTGTAAGGCATTTAGGCAATCATGGCGAACGAGGGCCATTTATTGTAATGTTTTTCTCAGGGTTTTCTTGCTTGGTGGCAATACCGTTTTTTGCCTTTAGTTATCACCCAATGACACCGCTTCAAACTTTCTATCTTTTAATGGCAGGTGTTTCTGCCTCAGGCGGTCAGTTTTCCATTACAAACGCATATTTCAACGCACCTGCAAAGGAAATATCTATTTTTGATTACTCTCAGGTAATTTTTGCCGCACTTACGGGACTAGTACTTTTTAACCAATTCCCCGATATTTACAGTATTATAGGCTATGTGATTATATGCGGAATATCCGTAATAACTTTTTTACGCAACAAAAAAGAAGATGCTAGTATGAGTGTGTAAACAAAGTAAAACCCTTGAGGGCTTAGCCCTCAAGCACCCACAAGGATTTCACCCTTGACCCATCTAAAACCGCATATTTATGCGGTTTTAATAAAGGAAATGCTAATAAATTTAAAGTTAAAAAATAATTTAGCTTTAGCGGCAAAAAATGGAGCGTAAAAGGCATTTTATGCAATAAAATGCTATGAAGCAGCTGAATTTTTTGCAAATTTATTTTTTAATTACATAAAACAGCATTTCCTAAAAGTTTTTGGTCTTGCTTTTTTGAAAAAGCAAGTGGGTTTGTGCAACGCCCAAGGTTCTATCCGCCTTTTATCATTTTCAGTTACTATACTTAATCACTATCATTTCCGCCGCTAAATCATCTTTAATTTTTCCCGTTTTAATACCTATATCTGCCTCAAGGCAATCCTTCATAGCATCTTTCAGTGTTTCCACTGTAAAATTTTTTGCCTGTGCTATGCACTTTCTAATAACAAAATCCTTTTGCCCCAGTGTATTTGCAATATTGGGCTGTGGGGTACCAGCCTCAAGTAGTACCCTGCATTGCAGCATAAGGCGAAACTGCCTGGTTATCATGGTAAGTATCATCATAGGGGCATCCTTTGCCATAAGCATACCACGGTAAATCTCCACTGCCCTGTCCGTCTTTCGCTGGCCAATGGCATCCACTAAATCAAATACTTTTGCTTCCAAACTTCTGGTACATATTTCGTCAATATCCCCTGTGGTAACCACCCCACCCTGTCCCTTGTATGCGGCAAGCTTACCTAACTCGCTTTCGGCATTTTCCATACCGTTACCTATGCACCCAAAAAAATAACCCACTGTTTTAGTATCTATATCCACTCCGCTACGCTTAAGCTGTTTTTGCGCCCACGCAATTAGTTCTTTTTCTTCCGGTGTTTTAAATTCTATGCCACGCCCTGCCTTTGCCACCACTTTGTAAAGCCTTCCCCTTTTGTCAACCTCGTCTTCTATAAAAACAAGGCAAGTGCTTTGTGGTATTTGTTCTATATAGTCTGCCATTTGTTCACTGCCATTTTTTCGTCCTGCCTTAAAAAGCTTGCTGTCCTTAACAAGTATCAACCTTTTTTCTGCAAAAAACGGCATAGTTTCAGCGGCATCAATAATGGTGTTCACATCTACTTCCCCGTTAAAAATGCTGATGTTCATATCTCCAGAAAGGCTGTCTGTAAACTCCTGTTTAAGCCTGTTTTCATACTGCCTTTTAAGGTATTGCTCAGTTCCGTAAAAAATGTAGCAACGGCTAAGATTACCTGTTTTTATTTCGTCCCATAGTTTTTTCATGTCTTACCTCTTCATAGTCTCTATATTCATATCTTTTCCATCAGTTGTAATGGTAATGCACCCGTACCTTGACGTTGTGTATATTGTTGCATGAGTATCCTCAATTCTCCAAAGGGTTTCTATATTTGGATGACCATAGTTATTGTTTTCTCCGCAGGATATAACAGCCGTTTCTGCTCCCACTGCCTCCAAAAATTTTTCCGTCGAAGAATTTTTAGAACCATGGTGTGCCACCTTCAGCACATCTGCACTTATATCTGCACCGCTTAGCATAACCAGCATTTCGTCCTGACCCTCGGCATCGCCAGTAAACAAAATGGATTTTTCACCTACACATAACTTTAACACAAGCGAACCATGATTGTCATTATCGTCATCAATAATTTTTTTGTCGTAGGGATATAAACATTCCATATTTGTTTCATTGTTTATCTTTGCTTGTGCCCCTGCACCAATAAAATTTATCTTTGTTCCACGCCAATTTGCAAGAAGGGTTATAAAATTATAAAGGTCATCGTCTGCCCACTCATAATTTGACATGTACACATTTTCCACATCATAAAAAGCAATTAGCTCTGCACATCCCATGGCATGGTCGGTGTCCATGTGGGTAATAAACACACCGTCAACTGTTTCTATTCCGCGGCTTTCCAGATAGGGTATAATAATTTTTTTCCCTGTATTCTTACCAAAAGCGGTTTCAGCTTTACCACCGCCGTCTATTATGTATGTTTTGTTGTCATAGGTATGTATCACTGCACAGTCACCCTGTCCCACGTCTATAAATGCAACCTCTGTATTTTTTGTTATAAGCCTGTTCCCGGTTATAAGCAGTAACAATACCATAAGATTAATACCAAAAGCAACTTTTTTGCCCTTGAACCTCCAAAAAAATATTATCAACAGCAAGGTGTAATAAAGTCCAATCCAAGATAAAGGCGGTCTTCCGGTAAGAACTGTGGAAAAAGGTATTGACGTAAATAACCTGCACACTCCCTCATATATCTTTAGTATTACAAACACTGTTCCACCCAAAAACGATGCTCCTTGTACCCAAACCAGTCCCACAAGTCCAGAAATCATAGCAAAGCCCACAAGTATGCCTATAAGTGGAAGAACAATAAGATTTGCGAAGCACCCCAAAAGGGGAAGATTGTAAAAATGCCAAGCTATAATGGGAAATGATATAATGTTAACTACTACTCCCGTTTTAATGCCATAAACCAGCTTTTCCTTAAAAGAATGTCCACCCATTATAAATTTGCCTGCCAAAATAAGTCCGCCTATGGTAACAAAACTAAGCTGAAAGCTTACATCCCACAATTGGTATGGGTTTGTTGCTAAAATAATTATTGCCGCCAAACCAAGTGAGTTAAATACATCAACATCACGATAAATAATGTTTCCAAACAGCATTATTTCCATCATTATAACTGCTCGAACTACAGCAATTTTTCCTCCAGCAAACACAGCATACACTAAAAGCAATGCCATAACCACTGCCGAAGCAATTCTCTTATTTATACCAATGCACTTTTGCAGTATCCATAGCACAAAAAAAGCCAATATACCTGTATGTAATCCCGAAACAGCTAAAATATGTGCAATACCTGTGTTGCCGTAAAGGCTTCGTATATCCTCATCTAATCCCGAGGTATCACCTGTTACCATGGCTTTAACAAGACCTGCTTCTTTTGACGGAAATATCTGTGCATAAACTAAATTTATTTTTTCCCTAAAATCAGATATAGCATCGTATAAACCCATGTGATGTTCGCCATATTTTGTAATTTTATCTGCAAACATTTGGTAGTGTATCCCTTTGGCATTAGCATATGTAAGCTGATTGAAACCTCCTGGATTATTTGACACTTGGGGTACGCTTATGTTTCCCCGTACTGCAATCAAATCACCTTGCTTAACCAAAACACCCTCATTTAAAAGTACCTGTATTTTGTATTCATTGTTATCAGCTTTTTCGTTAAAAAAAATTTCATCTGTTTTTATAATTAGCATCTGCCTATTGGTTTTTGTAATGCTTGTACTTTCAACAAAACCGCGTACACCAGCAATTCCGTCATAATTTGGTAAGTTAATATCCGCCTGTAATAATGCCAACCCACCCATTAAAATAAAAACAGGTAACGCAAGCACAAAATTTGTTTTAATTCTTTGTTTCTGACCAATTACATAAAAAATAATGCATACCAAAAAAAGGGCGGTATATCCCCAAAAAGGAATATACCGTCCGCAAATTATGCCTGCTATAAATAACACTGCACCCAATAAAAAAGGTCGCTTCATATCATCACCTATTGTGTTTCTTCAGAAAAAGTGTATGGCTCAAATGGTTTACCAAACTCCAGATGTCCCTTATATTCATCCTGTTTTTCACCTTCAATAAGGAACTGCACTTTTTCTATATCCTTAAGCTCCGCCAAAGAATTAACTATTGAATATACCGTAAAGGTTTCCCCAGTTGACCCACCGCCGTGTTTGGTTACAAACTCTTCGCTTAGGTCAACGTAGCATATTCCGTCCGCTGTTTTTATATTACGAATTTTTGTTTCTGGAGGTACTGTAGCCACATGTCCAGCCTCCTTAGGGCCTATTATAAGCTGATCAAGTATATATTTTTCAACAGGCTGGTTTGGATTTACTTCCACCCTGCGTTCCTCTGCCACAAGGGCCGTTGCATCCTCATTCGCAAAATACAGTGTCAGCACTCTGGTGGAATTTGTTGGCTCAGCCTCTATTTGTGCATCAACAATAAGGTCATCCCTTCCCATAGGCCCAAATGGCTCACCATTGGTTTTAGTAAGAGGCACGCCATCAACTAAAATTTCCACGTTGTCTACAAAATAAAAGCCTGTAAACGTCCATACAATTGCCGCCCTGCAAAACATTTCCTCTCCTGTTTTCATGTCGCTGTAGTTTTTAGATACATTAACTGTTACCACACTGTCATTAAGGGAAATATCAAGTATTTGAAGATTTTCAGGTATTGCAGATACTAAGGTCTCACTTTTAGGTGTAGTTTTTAGTTCTATTGCTGCATTGGTAAGCATTTCCAAAAGGGTTTTGCCCCCTATAACATGCTGTTCGGTTTTAATGGTAGAGCTTTCTACCTCCACGTAATATATGTCTTGTGTTAAATTAATAGGTTCGTCAGCGGTGTTTTTTTCCTCATCCTTTAGCGAAGAAATTGCAAAAATAACTGCAAAAATTATAATGACAATAATCATATATAGATAATTTCTTTTTTTCAATAACTGTACCTCCTTTTTAGCTATGCATAAGCGGTATTCTTACCACAAAAGTAGTCCCCTCATTTTCACGGCTAGATACTCGTATGCTTCCATCGTGCATAAGAACTGTAGAATGGGTTATGGAAAGACCAAGGCCTGTACCGCCAGTTTCTCTGTCACGCGTTTTATCAATTCTATAAAAACGGTCAAAAATTTTGCCCAGCTCTTCCTCTGCCATGCCTACGCCAGTGTCAATTACGGTAATAAAGGCATTTTGATGGTCGCAGTCCAGTACAACTTTAACTTCTCCGCCGCCATCTGTATACTTAATTGCATTTTCAATAAGGTTAGATACCGCCAGTGTAAGCTTTGTTGCATCAATATCAGCCAGTACCTCTTCAATAAGTTCACAGCTTAAATTAATATTTTTGTGCCCAGCTAAAGGATTCAGCCTTTTTACAATATCACTTACCAAATTATTAAGGTTTTGCTGCTTAAAATTAACAGGCACTTCCTTCTGGTCAAGACGCACAAGGGTTAACAAATCGTTTATTATCTCCGTCATACGGTCTACCTCACTGTTAATGTCCTGCAAAAATTCTATATACATTTCCTTTGGGGCTTCACCGTTTAGCAGAATAGATTCACTTAACACCTTGATTGAACTAAGAGGCGTTTTAAGTTCATGGCTAACGTTGCTAACAAACTGCTGTCTAGAAATATCTACCAGCTCCAATTTTTCTGCCATATTATTTACAGCTTCACCAACCTCCATAATCTCATTTTGAGACATAGTTGCCACTGGAACACGCTGGTCTAAATGCCCGTCTGCCATTTTTTGAATAACCTTTGCCATTTTCTCCAAAGGCTCTGTTATCATCTGTGAAAAAATAAATACAACTGCAAGCACCACCAACATAATAACTGCTGTCATTATATATATTTGCTTTTTAACAGCCTCCATCTTTATAGTAATATCTGTTGGCAGATCTGCAATAAGCACAGCTCCCACTTTTTTCCCGTCGTCATCTACAATGGAAGCCACGGCGTAAATACTTCCATTTAGTTGTTCCCTGGCAACATCCTTATTATCCAGTGCTTCTATAATTTCGGGAATTAGGTAAGTTTTGTTCATTTCAGTGTTGTTGGAATCATTAATAACCGTACCCATGGCATCTGTAACAATGATTCTAAAACCACCTTGTGTACTTGTCTGTTCAATATCCTCGCTAAACTCCCCTGCCTTTTCGCTGTCAAACATATATTCAGAAATTACAATATGCCCCGAAAGTATGTTGGCCTGATTTAAAAGTTCTTTCTTTCGTTCTTCTATATAATATTTTTCTGTTGTTTTAAACACAACATTACTTAAAAGCAACAGCGGAACAATACCAGTACACACATATGTTATCAACAAAAGCCACCTTATGCCGTGGCGGCCTTTTTTCTTATCCAAAATAATATCCCACTCCCCACTTTGTGAAAATGTACTTAGGGTCACTTGGGTTTGCTTCTATTTTTTCTCTAAGTCTACGCACATGCACATCCACCGTACGTGCATCTCCAGGATATTCAAATCCCCACACAGTATCCAAAAGATTATCCCTGCTATAAACCTTTCCTGGATTTTCCATAAAAAGCTCCAGAAGGTCAAACTCCTTTGCAGTTAAGTTTGCTTCTTTATTCTCAATAAAAACTCTTCTGCTGTCAAATTCCAGCCTTAAGCCCCTAAACTCCAGCACATTTTTCTTTGCAGCCTCTTTAATCTCAATTTTGCGAACACTGCGCCTTAAAATTGCTTTTATTCGTGCCTTAAGTTCCAAAATATTGAATGGCTTCACAATGTAGTCATCTGCACCATATTCAAGTCCCATAATTTTATCCATGTCTTCGCCTTTGGCCGTTAACATAATAATAGGTACCTGAGAAAACTCCCTAGATTGCTGGCAAACTTGAAGTCCGTCCATTTTAGGCAGCATAACATCCAAAACCACAAGGTCAAACTCTTGTTCCTTTATTAAATTAAGGGCATCTTCGCCATCGTAAGCAGCGGTAACCTCCATATTGTCCTGCTCCAAACTAAATTTTATGCCCTTAACTATTAATTTTTCATCATCTACAACCAGTATTTTATATGCCATCTTTCCTGTCCTCCTCTAGTTAAAGTTTAACGACACTGTAACTCTATCCTTAAACTTTTCATAGGTTTTTTCACCTATTCCATGTACATTCATTAATTCGGCAGTGTCAGCAAAATTGCCGTTTTCTGTTCTGTACTCTATAATTCTATCTGCCGTTATTTCACCAATGCCAGTTACGGTCATTAGTTCTTCTTTAGTGGCAGTATTTATGTTTACCAAATTTTCCAAATACATTGCAGTCTCAAACTTTTCTGCAATGTCTACAGTATTGTAATATTTTTCTGGATTTTGTACAAACTGTATTTTATTCGGTTGCCTGTAAGTAGAATACCATAAACCACAACCTATAACCAATAACGAAATTATTAAATATTTATTTATTTTGTTTGTAAAACTTAACTTATCTTTCATTTTAAGATAAAACCTTCTTTAAGATATTTTTTTGTTTTATAAACGCCATATTTCTGCTATACTAATTGTAACATGAATAGCTAAAAAAATACATAGGAGTTCACAATGAAAAAGCAATTAATTACACTTTTAACAATTATAATTTCAGCATCTCAAATAATTACGGTTAATGCCGCTTATATACCACAAAATATTCAGCAACAAGCAGATAACTTACAGTTGGATGCCCAAAGTGCAATACTTATAGATGCAACCACGGGTGATGTTTTGTATGAAAGGGAAATTGATAAAGTTCAATATCCAGCCAGCATAACGAAACTTATGACCGTACTTTTGGCACTTGAATACGGCAATTTAGATGAAACAATGCACTTTTCCCACGATGCAGCTTTCAGTATAGAACCAGGCAGCAGTCACATAGCCATAGATGCTGACGAAGAGATTACTCTGCGCCAAGGCCTTTATGCCATTATGCTTCAGTCTGCCAACGAGGTTTCAAACGGAGTTGCAGAGCATATTGACACAACAATGGATGCCTTTGCACTGCACATGACCACGCGTGCAAAAGAACTTGGCTGTACCAACACAAACTTTTTGAACGCCAATGGTCTGCATAACGAAAACCACTATACCTCCGCACACGACATGGCACTTATTGCAAAAGAGCTTTTGAAATTCGATTTTTTCAAAGAACTTATGTTAACCAAGTATTACGAAATTCCACCTACAAATAAGCAGCCTGAAACCCGTTACCTTTATGGTCAGAACCAGCTCATAAAAGACAGTTCCATATTTTATTATGAGAAATGCATAGGTGGCAAAACAGGTTTTACCAACGAGGCTGGAAACACCCTTGTAGCATTTGCCCAAAATGGTGATACAACTCTAATATCCGTTGTGCTTAAATCCACCGGTTACGGAGAATATACCGACACTGCCTCCCTTTTCGATTTTGGCTTTAACCATTTCGAAACAAAAACCATAGCCAAAAAAGGGGATATTTGCACCACCGTTAACGTAACTGAGGAAACGAAGAAGGGTAGTAATGACTTAGGCACAATTAATGCAGTTTATAGCGACGACGTTATTGTTAGCCTGCCAAAGGACTTTTCCCTTGCTGACATAACAACCCATGAGCAACTGCCACAAATCATTGAAGCACCTGTAACAACAGGTCAATCCTTAGGTAATGCAACCTTTGCAGTTGATGATACACAAATTGCGTCTGCAAATATTATTTCTCAAAATCAACTGCCACTGCAAACGACTTCTGCAAGTGAAAGCGATGCAAAAAAACCAATAAGTATACGTCTAATTGCTATCATACTTGCATCAACAGTTGTCATCCTTACCATAATTCGTTTTTCCTTAAGCAAAATTGAATATGAGCGCAAAAAAAGAATACGTAAAGCACGTATACTCAAACTTCGAGAAGCAACAAAAGAATCCATGGTTAAATAAGTGTGATAAACTCACATACAAAATTACTAAATTTAAAGTATAATACAACCATAACAACGAATAATGTTTTATAAAAGGAGGATTTATTATGTCAGCTTTAAATATTAACAATGAAAATTTTCAAAAGGAAGTAATGGAAAGTGAAAGACCTGTACTTTTAGATTTTTGGGCACCATGGTGCGGCCCTTGTCGCATGGTTTCGCCTGTTATAGACGAAGTGGCTGGTGAAGTTGCTGGCGTTAAAGTGGGCAAAATAAACGTAGATGAGCAGCCCGAGCTTGCAGGCAAGTTTGGTGTAATGAGCATTCCTACTCTTGTGGTTATGAAAAACGGTAAAGTTGTAGACACCTCTGTAGGTGTTAAACCAAAGGCACATATCATAAAGATGCTTGAAAAATAATTATGAAAAAAATCAAACCCTTGACCAATTTGAACCGCATATTTGTGCGGTTCAGATTGATGACAAACCTTGGGCGTTGCCCAAACCCACTTGCTTTTTGAAAAAATCAAGACCAAAAACTTTTATTAAAACCGCATATTCATGCGGTTTTAGAGGGGTCAATGGGTGAAATCCTTGTGGGTGTTTGAGGGCAAAGCCCTCAAGATTTTGACTTCGTTTAACATTAACCTTATCTTAAAAAAGATAAGGTTTTTTATATATCTAGCCCCTAACAAACTTCACTGCACTTGTTGCGGCAATGGCACCATCGCTTACAGCCTTTGCTATTTGCAACAATCCTCCAACGCAATCTCCTGCGGCAAACAGTCCTGGTACATTGGTTGCCATTTTCTCATCCACAACAATTTTATTTCCTTCTGTTTCAGCACCAATCTTTCGTGCAAGATCTGCACTGCCAGCAACACCCATTGCCACAAATACGCCCGAAGTCAAATGCTCTGCTCCATTTTCAAAGGCTATAATTTCCACTTTATCCTGTCCTTTAATTTCAGATATTTTTTCGGTTATAACTTCCACACCCTCAGGCACATCAACCTCCATGCCTTTTCCGTCAGTAACTATGGTAACTCCTTGCGCCAAAGGTAATAACTCCTTAGCCTCATGCACTGCATATTCCCCATTACCTAAAACTGCAAGTGGCTTCCCTCGAAAAAAGAATCCATCACACACGGCGCAGTAGCTAACGCCCTTGCCCTCAAGTTCTTTTATGCCTTTTATTTTAGGCACTGCCCTTGATGACCCTGTTGCAAGTATTACACTATCGGCAACATAGCTGTTTTTTGTGGTTGTAACCGTAAGCTTTTCACCAAAACTAAGGCCTACCACCTCATCCTCTATTACTTCTATACCAAGGCTTTTTGCCTGCTTTATTCCATTTTCAAAAAGCTGCTGCCCCGATGTTCCCTCTTCAAAACCATAGTAGTTATCTACCTTATGTGCCTTTTTAAGTGCCGATTCTCCTCCACCTATAATAACTGTGTCCATGCCTGACCTTGCTGCATATATTCCTGCGGATATTCCTGCTGGTCCGCAGCCAACTACTATAATGCTTGCCATTGCAATTCCTCCTTTATAAATTATGTTTTACTTAAGGTAAAACTGATTAATTTTTTAATTATATCAAATCAGTGTTTCTTCAATTATAACAGATTATTCCTATTTATGCGTAACTTTATCACAATTCTAAAATTGTTTTTTACAACAAAAAAGGCCACAGTTTTCACCTGCAACCCCTTTATCTTACATTAAAATTTATAGACCACCCTGTTCTATTATGGCTTTGTATACAATCTCAAAACCATATACTAGGCAAAAAATCATAATCATCCACCAAATTGCGCTTTTGGACTCTTTTTTATTTTTTTCTTCTTTTTTGGTTCCAACAACTCTTTCATAAACACTTTGAGTTCTAACTTTTCCACTTTCCAAGTCAGCCATACTGTCTTTGTATGCTGACATCTTTTTAAAATCCTTGTCGTTCACTATTCCCGCCTCCTTATGGTACTTGATACTGCTATTGTGTTAAAAAGACGCCAAGAAAACACCGACTTAATCTAATGAAAAAAATCAATTTGCAGAAAGTTCGGTGGCTTAAGCTAATTGATTTTTTGATATTTATATAATCAGTGTTTCCATAATTGTCAAATAATATTATCTTCTGTCATCTATAACAAAGTCAACGCAATCTGTAAGGTGCTTGTCAATAGACTTGTATGCACCAGTTTTATCCCCCAAGGATATTGCTTCAACTATTTTTTCATGCTCAACTAAAACTTCCTTAATTCTACCCTCTCTATAAAGGTTTTTTGTTCCCGCAATATTTATTTTTGCCCGCAGATTATGCATTATTTCAATCATCTGTCTATTGCCCGAAAATTCCACTAAAGCAAGATGAAATTTTGTATCTGTTTCCATACACTGCTCTGGGTGTGCACCATTTTTATAGAATTCTTTCTCTACTTCGTTAATCTGCCTCAATTTTTTAATTAACCTTCTGCCGTCTGATGTATTGCAATTTCCTGCCGCATACATGGCACAGTAGCCTTCAATTGCGCTTCTAAGCCTAAACATATCTAATACATCACGATCGCTTGCTGGTTTCACTGAAAAGCCCTTGTTTGGATGTATCTGCAAAAACCCCTCTTGATTAAGCTGCAAAACTGCCTCTCTAACTGGTGTTCTGGAAATCTCAAGCAAATCTGCAAAAAACTGCTCGCTATATACCTGCGAAGGCTTAATTCTTTCACCCTTTATTTCTGCAAGAAGATACTCATATGCCTGTTTTTTTAAAGTAATACGTTTTATCATACCTACCCCCTATAAAGTGTAGTATACCACTACACTTTACTTTTATCAATATACTACTTAGTACCATTTCCTATAAAATTTCTGTACTAATGTTTTATTTCATTCTTTCAAGTATTTCGTCCAATAGTTTGTTTGCAACCTGTTCTTTAGACATCTGTTCCAACTGTTTTTGTTCCTCTGCCGTAATTATGGTTACGATATTTGTGTCTGTACCAAATCCTGCCCCTGCCTGTTTTAGGTTGTTTGCAACAATCATATCTATGTTTTTCTTCACAAGCTTTGCCTTGGAATTTTCAATCATATTTTCTGTTTCCATGGAAAACCCGCAGATAAACTGACCTTCTTTGCGGTTTTCCCCCATAAATTTAATAATATCTGGATTTCTTTCAAGCTCAATAGATAAATCGCTATCTTTCTTTTTAATTTTTTCGCCTGCCACATTTTTAGGCCTGTAGTCTGCCACCGCTGCCGCCTTTATTATAATATGGTTTTTCTCAAACTCTTTTTCAAACACATTAAACATATCCTGTGCACTAATAACATTAACTGTACGAACAAATGCTGGTGGCTTAAGATTTGTTTTTCCGCTTACAAGTGTAACTTCTGCACCACGCCTTGCGGCAACAATAGCAAGCTCATATCCCATTTTACCTGTGGAGTGATTGCTGATATACCGAACTGGGTCCATTGCCTCTTGTGTTGGACCTGCACTTATTATAACTCTTTTGCCAACCATATCCTTTTCGTATTCAATCTCTTGCAAAATATGGTCTATAAGTACCTCCTCATCAGGCATCTTTCCATCCCCTGTATCACCACAAGCAAGGTATCCGCTTTCAGGCATAATAACTTCAAAGCCGTACTTTTTAAGCTTGCCTATATTGTGTTGTACAACCTGGTTATGGTACATGGCTGTATTCATTGCTGGTGCAACAATAATTTTGCACCGCATTGCCATGGTTGTTGTAGTAAGCATATCATCGGCAATGCCATTTGCAATCTTGCCAATTACGTTAGCTGAAGCTGGCGAAATAAGCATCACATCTGCCTTTTTACCCAGCGAAACATGTGCAACATGAAACTGAAAATTTCGGTCGAAGGTATCCACTAGACACTTGTTGCCCGTAAGGGTTTCAAATGTTATAGGAGTAATAAAATTTGTTGCATTTTTAGTCATAACCACATGCACATCAGCGTGCAATTTCATAAGCTTGCTAACGCAGTTTGCCATTTTGTATGCGGCAATGCCACCACAAACGCCAACCACTACTGTTTTCCCTTTAAGCATTAAAGTCACCTCGTTATTATTAAACACAAAATATGTATATTTTATGAATTTTGCAAACCTGTCACTGCCTAAAATATACATATTTTGTGAATTTGTCAAGACTTTTGTTATTAATATTTTAAATTAAAAATTCCATAGCATATAAGGTAGCCAAGTGTCTGCACCCCAGTTACAAAACCAAATATAACAGAAATCTGCATATTCCCAATAATAGCTGCCACAACGCAGACTACAAATTCAACAATAACTGTTATTGCAAACATCATACTGCGTGCTTTATTTGCTACAAAAACCACTCTTTCTTCATCGCACATAATTTCAAACTGTTCTTTTCTTTTAGGGTCATTTTCTATTCTACGGTATTGATACATCCTTAAAAGGCTAATAACAACAAATCCTGCTCCCATTGTGCCCACTATAGAGCTATTTACATCCTTATACACATAGTTTTGCAAAATAACCATTATAAAGCCTATTGCAAATATAAAACCCGTATAAATTTTTCTCTGCTTCAATGTCTTCATATTTATTCCTCCCCAAATATAAATACTTCCTCAATTGTTTTGCCGAATGTCTCCGCTATGTTATGCGCAAGCATAATGGACGGATTATACTTTCCATTTTCCAAAGAAATTATGGTCTGTCTGGAAACTTTCAGTTTTTGTGCCAATTCCTGCTGTGTAAGATTTTTATCTTTACGCAATTCACTTATCATATTTTTAATAATAAACACCTCCAAAGTGATTTTTAAATGGACTCGCCGGCAGAATCCGTTTTTGTAAAGTTCGCTTTACATTTGCATAGTATCACTTCTTCGGATAATTGTCAATTTAACTTTACATTATTTTTCTATTCTTTGTAAACCGAAGGGTAGCTCAAGGCCAACCTCCAATAGCATTTTCTCGTTACGAAGTATTTCCTCAGTTTTTCCGTCTGCAAATAGCTTTCCATCTTTAAGCACCAGCACCCTGTCGCAAACCTCCATGGCCATGTCTAAATCGTGGGTAGCAATCAGCTTTGTGCAATACATTTTTTTCATAACGCCAATTAGCTTTCGCCTTGCCCGTGGGTCTAAAAAGGATGTAGGCTCGTCCATAAGCACGGCTTCTGGCTGTAGGCTCATAACCGATGCAATGGCGGCAGTTCTTTTTTCACCGCCAGAAAGCTTATGACTCATTCTGTCCTTCAAATGTTCAATTCCCAAACATTCAAGAGATTTCATAACCAACTTATCTACCTCGTCCTCACTTAGACCGTAGTTGCGTGGACCAAAAGCGACGTCATCATATACCTTTGCCGTAAACAACTGGTCATCTGGATTTTGAAAAACCATACCCAGTTTTTTGCGTATTTCCTTTACACTTTTTTTATCCAATTCAATGCCGTCAATTTTTATATGTCCACTGCCATTAGCTATAATTCCAACCATAGATAAAAGAAGTGTAGATTTACCTGCACCGTTGGCACCAACAAGGGCAACACTTTCACCCTGTTTTATATTAAAGGTAATAGCATCAATAGCCCTATGCCCATCTGAGTATTTAAGTGTTAAATCACGAATGTCTATCATAAATGTCCCCTATATCATTCCGCCCAAAAAAAGGCTCAAATTTATAAACCGCAGTGCCAGCATAACAATTATAACGGCAAGCAGTAAGCAAATGCTTGATGATGATGGCCTTTTGTAGGCAGTATAACCTACACCGCCCTCAAAACCTCTGCACTTCATTGCACAATACACTCTTTCCCCACGGTCAAAGCTTCTAAGTAAAAGCTGACCAACAAACACACCCATATCCTTCATCTGTATTCCCTTATGCTGTGGCGAACGCAATATATAGGCTGTGTACATAGTTGTGGTTTCTTCTAGCAATACACTTATGTAACGATATGTCATTGTAAGCTGAAGCACCAAAATTTCGGGGATTTTAAGCATTCTAAGCTGATAAGTAAGCTCTGCCATTTGTGTTGTTGCCATTAAAATAAGCACAGCAGTAACCGTAAGGAAGGTTTTAAGCAAAATAGATGTAAAGGACACCATTCCTGCCGTAATTCCAAAGCTACCAATTGCAAACACCGTTGCTTTATCGAAAATTATATTAGAAATACCTGCAAAAGCACAAAATGGCAAAACCATAGCTACTCGCTTAAACACCATTGAATATGGTATGTCTGCCAATGCCATAAGCACCACAGGATAAAACACAAAAGGAATAAGTCCACTTACATTATAACGGTTAAAGGATATCACCACTGCTATATAAATAACTGTAGCAATAAGCTTTACCATAGGATGAAGCTTATGCAATGAGGTTGTCCCTTCTGCCAGTTCTTCAATTTTATTCATACCTGCTATAGTATCCCTTAACGATGTCATCCATTAACCTCCGCACACATATTTTTCAATTATACCACATAAAAAAGTAACAGCCAATGCTTAACAACGGCTGTTACTTAAATAAATTGAACTCTGTCAATTATATAATGCCTATACAGTTTTCTTTTTTCGTTTTGCGGCAGTTATAACTACCCCTGTTACCCCTGCCAACCCAAGGGTGAGTGCCCCACCCACAATACCTGAAGTGCTTGTTCCAACGGCTGAATCATCGCCTTTAAAAGCATAATCAGGTAAAAATGCTGTAGACTCCTGTATGGATGATGCTGTGTTATGTACTTGGCCCTCAGCCTCAAGCTCCGCAGTTCCTGCAACTTTTTCCATACTCCACTCAAGCCCATCAGGATTAGCCGATGCAAAAAGAGAAAGTCCTCCCCCAACAATAAGGGTAAGAACAACCATTGTTACTGCAACTTTTTTCATAGATGAACCCGCTGACACATTATTTGCTCCATCTAAGGTTTCTGGGCGCATGTTGTGAACAAAGCAAAGCACAGCGGCTGTAACAACGCCCTCTACCAAGCCGATTGCCAAATGTATTGGCTGCATCATTGCCACAAATGCGCCAAAAGGCAACTGTGTAATTCTCGAAGCAAGGGTTTCCATTACAACACCAAATGCACCCACCTGAAGCCCTATCACAACTGCCACTACAGATGCAACAGTAATATTTTTAGCTGTCATTCCTTTTTTAACAATCCCTTTATAAATTAATGGGTAGGCAAAAAAGCATGGAATAACACCCATATTAAATATGTTGCAACCAAGTGCCAAAAGCCCTCCGTCTGCAAAGAACAGGCACTGTATTAGAAGCACTGCCGTAATGCTAAGGAGCGCTGGGTAACTGCCTAAAATTGCCGCCAACAGTATACCACCGCCAATATGTCCACTGCTTCCTGTTACAGGTATAGTAAAATTAATCATCTGTGCGGCAAAAACAAACGCACCCATTACACCCATCATAGGTATTTTCTTTTCCTCAAGCAAATCATCTGTTTTAATTCTTTTAACCGAATAAGCCACAGCCCCTGCTGACACAACATTCATAGCCATACCAACCGCTGGTGACAATAGGGCATCCGCCATATGCATAATTAAATTCCTCCTTAATATAAAAAACCACAAAGGTATAGCAAAGCACATCTTGAGCAGTATGTGCATTACACCTTCGTGGTATAAGTTCAAACATCTTAAATCTTTTTTACAACTAAATGCCTTCGTGGCATTACTTACTGCGATATTATACATCATTGGTCTTACCAATGTCAATAGCATTTATTTTTATACTACAGAGTGCTTAACCCTGTCACGTTCTTCGGCACGCTTTGCATCATTCCACCTATCTGTTGTACCCACAAGGTAGCCTGTAATACGCCTAATACGCTGAAAAGGCATAGCCTCTTTAAAGGTATATTTTAAGTCAACAAAATCACCATCAACAGTAACCTCCATCCCTTTAATTTCCCTGTGAGGATACGTTTGCTGTCCATACGCCAAATATGCATCTAATTCCGTTTTGTCCAGTTCACCGTTTTTAACCATAATATCTACCATAATTCTGCCTCCTTTTGTAAAATCACTTTACTTTTATCATTATTTATAATATCATAATTGCAAAACAATACATGTTGCAATTGCAACAAATATGAGGTGATTTTATGGAAATCTATAACTGCCCTTTATTTTACGGCATAGACCACAACGATTGTATGCAAATGCTTTCCTGCTTTGAAAGCAATGTTAAAAACTTTACCCCTAAAGAAACTATATGCAATTATTCACAAGGCAATACCAAAATTGGAATATTGCAAAGCGGTTTGGCAAACATGATACGCATAGACCACGAGGGAAACCGCACTATTTTGGAAACCCTGGAAAAAAACAATGTATTTGGCGAAGCACTAGCTTTTTCAGGCAGTTCAAAAGACAGTATATTTGTTGAATGTGAAAAACCATGTAGCGTAATTTTCTTTGATTACAGCCACATTACTAAGAGGTGCGAAAATGCATGTATGCACCACACTGTTCTTGTGCAAAACATGTTTCGCCTTATAGCAGAAAAACTGCTCATAATGAGCAGTCGTGTAGAAGTTTTAAGCCACCGAACAATACGTGGAAAGCTTATGTGCTATTTTAATATTACATCAACAGCTCAAAACAACTATTCCTTTGCCCTTCCATTCTCCGTAAGCGCGTTGGCAGACTATATATGTACCGACCGAAGTGCCATGATGCGAGAGCTTAAAAACATGAAAAATGAAGGAATCTTACAAATGGATAAGCGTACCGTAACCCTAAAAAACGGCTCCCAATAAAAAACATCCTCTAATGCTCTGCTTTACCTCAAATGGGTAAGTTTTTTCACATCCTCATTGTGACCCATAACTATAAGTGTTTCATTACTTACAAAAATATGTTCAGGCTTAGGCAACGGATTTATAATTCCGTTTGTTTTTGTAGCCAAAATACTTACATTGTGCCTCGAACGTACTTCCTGCTTTATAATGCTTTTACCCACCCACGAACGTGGTGTTGTAATTTCGTATATAGAATATTCGTTTGTAAGCTCAATATAATCAAATACATTCTCTGCACCGTATTTAACAGCAAGTCTTTCTGCCATTTCTTTCTCGGCATATACAATCTTATCTGCTCCGTTTCTAAGAAGAAATTTTGCATGCACTTCCCTACTAGCTCTTGATAATACAAACTTTGCCCCAAAATCCTTTAGCAACGCTGTTGCTTCAAGTGAACTTTGAAAATGATCGCCTATGGCCACAACACATAAATCAAAATTACCTACCCCTAATCCTGCAATAAACCTCTCGTTTGTGGCATCCCCTATTTGTGCACTGGTAACAACAGCCAGTGCATCATTCACTCTTTCCTCATCACTATCTACACCAAGCACCTCATTGCCCTGATCTATCAATTTTTTGCTCATATGTCGTCCAAAACGCCCAAGACCAACAACCAATATAGTTTTCATAATATTAATCCTCCAAAAAATATATCATCCCACAGCAATTTTACCTTTAGGCAATTGTGACGCCTGTGGCAAATTGTTTGTAAGGGCAAGCAGCACAGTAATGCCGCCAACTCTGCCAAAATACATAAGTGCTGTAACTATTAAACGGCTTACCTCACTCATCTGGGCCGTTATTCCCAGTGAAAGACCCACTGTTCCCACCGCTGATGTAGTTTCAAATGCAGCATACTTCATTGGAATATGGTCTATCGCACCAATAACCATAGTAGCCGTTACAATAAGAATAAGGTACATCATTAATATAGAACAAACCTGTCTAAGGGTTTCGTCATCAATTCTTCGGTTAAAGCACTCTACCGACTTTTTGCGTTTAAGCACTGTAACAATACTTAATATAAGTATTGCAAATGTTGTGGTTTTAATACCTCCTGCCGTAGAACCAGGTGAACCGCCAATAAGCATAAGGCAAATAATTAACAGCTGACTGCTATCTGTAAGCAGATTAATGTCTATTGTATTAAAGCCCGCCGTACGTGGTGTAATTGCCTGAAACAAAGAAAGCATAAACTTTTCACTGCCAGATTTCCCTGCAAATGCCTGTCCTGTGCTTTCAAACAGCAATATAGCCACTGTACCCACAACTATAAGAATTAATGTTAAAGTAAGAACTAACTTTGTATGAAGAGTATAGTGCTTGTGGTTGAAACGATTTTCCACTAAATCCGACCACACAAAAAAGCCTAAACCACCAACTACAATAAGAACCATTATAACGCTTATAAACATATAGTTATCGCTTAAAGTAATTAGGGAAGTTCCTGGACGAAATGCACCCATCAGGTCCATACCTGCATTGCAAAATGCCGAAACAGCATGAAACACTGAAAAATAAATCCCCCTTGCCAGGCCAAGTTTCGGTATAAGAGTAAAAGAAAGCAAAATTGCACCCACGCCCTCAAAGAATGCCGTGCCTATGGTAATAAATTTTGTAAGCCTTACTATGCCCCCAACCTGAGGTGCCGCAACAGATTCCTGCATTACGAAACGGTTTTTTAACCCTATTTTTTTCTTTGTTAGGGCTACAGCAGATATAGCAACTGTCATAAAGCCAATGCCGCCCATTTGCATAAGTATAAGTAATACAATTTGGCCAAAGGTTGACCAATACGTGTAGGTATCATACACAACTAGGCCTGTAACACATGTAGCTGAAGTTGCCGTAAACAACGCATCTATAAACGGGGTAAAGTGTTCCCCACGGTTGGCGATAGGCAAACAAAGAAAAAATGTCCCAATAAGAATAATCATACAATACCCTACAGCTATCATCTTTGTTGGATTAAGCTGTTGTTTTTTGAAAATCATAATAACACCTCTGAAATTAACTGTGATAAACCAATTAAGCTTCATGGTAACACAAAATACAAATAGTTGCAACCATATTAATTTTTCTTAAATATATATATAAATTCTGCATAAAAGAAGCTTTTCATGCAACACTTTGCACAAAAAGCTTCTTATTGAAATACTATTTTTTATATAATTTAATTATTTCTTTTCTTCAAACCAATCAATCATAAAGCCGTCCTCATCAAATGGGAAATCATATGGCTCACCTATAATTTCAACATCATCTCTGCCTGTAATATCTGATACAAGGCTTTCAGAAATTTCAATTTCGTCAAGGTGAAGTGTATCTGGTATACGTGCAACCCTTGCAGTGTTATAATCTATCTTACGGCATGTACGAATTGCTAAAGTTAATGCTTCTTTGTCGTTATTAAGGTATACAGGTATCTTGCCGCCTTCAATCATAGTGTTTGTTCCAAGGTTAATCCAAGTACTCTCCCAGTCTACAGTATTAAGGCATCTTCTTGTAGTAACGTCCGCCATACCCAATCCACATGCATTGTGATGACTTTCCTCTGTAAGGCCTCTAATAAATAATTTCTGTGTATGGAACTCGTCCTCAAAGCCTGGCATAAAGCTTCTGCCTGTTACGTTAGGGTCTTCACCCTCTCCACTAATATTTTTGCCAATTTTATCTACAACAAGAACATCAATATTATCAAATTTAAGCTTTGCAAGCCTTTTCTTTGCAATTTGAAGAAGTTCGTGGTCACGTTCAACAATTTTATCCTTTTCCACAACTTCAAGCTCACTTATTTCGTCGTAAGCATTCTGAACTACTCCAATGCCAAAAACTACATTCATTTTAGCAAGGAACTCTTTTGCAACAATTGGAATTCTTTCTGCAAATGTATCAAAGCCCTGCATATGAAACCATGATGCACCTTTATGTTTTGCAATACCAATCGCAATCATCTTTAAAAGACCACTTTCGTGTTCACCTTTAAAGTCTGTATGTGGTTTTACCTTATTCAATAATACAATTCCATCCGCCTCATAGGCATTTTTATCACAATATATAAGTGTGCCATCAGGCATTTTACCTACCAGTTCAACATCCATTGTTGCAAGAATAGGCACACCCATAGCCTCTTCTGTAATGCCATAGCCATTAATTACTTCAAGCTGTCCCTCAACAGTTCCTCCGCCATGGCTGCCCATTGCAGGTATAATAAACGGCTCCGCTCCCCATTCCTTTAATTTATCGCAAACAGTTCTAATCATCAAATCTAGATGGGGAATACCACGGCTGCCTGCTGTAATTGCAATTCTCTTGCCTTTAAGCTGTGCCTTATTGCCTAATTTTTCTAATTCTGCAATAAGTGCTCCTTTAATATCCTCTATTTTATCATTTGGATATTTTTGTCTTATTCTCACCATTTTAGGAAGCTTGATATCCTCCATATTCTCTACCCTAAAACTCATTTCAGGGAATTCAATAAACTTCATGTTCATTCTCTCCTTTGCAAAAAATAATTACTACACACCCTATATGTAAGTATCTTTTTTACCCTCAAAGTCCCTACATAGTAATTTTATTACATTAAACATTGATTGTCTATATCCATTATACACAAATAAATGCCTATGCGTTTTTTTTCTTTCGGTACAGTTTTACACAGCCAAGTATAATAATTGCCACAAAAAAGGTTACATAATATGTGGCGAAACGATAAATGACCATAGCCGCCCCTGCATAGGTTTCTCCAACCAACGTAGTAAACATAAGTGTAAACAGTATTTCTATACTTGCCACGTTGCCAGGTGTTGGTATAACCCCAACCAGTGCCACAACTAAAGCAACAACAGCTATACACCTTGCTGGGGAAAGTGTTAAGGTAGAATCCATTCCCCTTATTGCAAAGTACGGTATTAAATACCAACAACTTATTTTTAGCATTTGTATTCCAACAACTATTACAGCCTGTGCCTTATTATTCAATATTTTTTTAGTTTCCGTTTGCAGTGTGCTAAGCTTTTTTTCCACCAAGCAAAGCTTGTCTGCAAAGCGAGTTCTTCCTAGCATTTTATTAAGAAAATACATTATAAGTCCATGTGCTCTACGCCACATGCAAACCGCCAGTATTCCTGTAACAATCAGCACTGTAAGCCCAAAGCCTATAAAAATATATTTGAAATACTGGCCATAATTCGCCTTAAAAAACCCAAGGTTAAAAACCATTGCCAGGCTTACATACACCGCAACTGCAATCTTGTGAAAACTGTAGCTAACGGTAGCAATGCCATAACCAACCTCTGGGTTAATATCTTTCTTATTCAGAAAATAAATAAGGGATGCCGCAGAGCCCATGCCAAAGGTAAGCGTCCTAAAAACCGATGCATAAAAGCTCCCCTCAATTCCATTGGCCATGGTAAAATCCTCTTTATAGCCTTTTGTTATCTGCCATATTGCAATGCCATCCATTACGCAAAATCCCACAGCACAAAAAATTATTGCCGCTATAAAATATGGGCTTATACTTACAAGCTGTGCCACCACACTATCTATGCCATCGCCCAGCATGTTTTTCATAACAAACAGCATAAGCCCCGCAAGAAAAACGTAACTTAGCACTTGCCATATCTTTTTACCGTCACGTACCATAACCACTCACTATCCTCTTAACGCATTATTGGTACTGAAAAACCCTTGGGCGTTGCCCAAACCCACTTGCTTTTTGAAAAAGCAAGACCAAAAACTTTTATTAAAACCGCATATTCATGCAGTTTTAGATGGGTCAAGGTAGCAATGGCAAAGAAGTGCCCTCTGTCCGCAGGACAGCTTTACAAAGTAAAGTGCTGACAGGAAACCCTTTTGGGTGTTTGAGGGCGAAGCCCTAAAGATTTTGACTTTTTCACCACTAACACCGATTACATTAAATCGATTTTTACATAAGCATGTATAAATACTTTTCAAAATTAATACCGTCGTTGCGGTCGGTTTTATCCTTGTATGTGTCCTCAATGGCAGTATGTATAAATTGAACCGCCGTTTCAACAGCTTGGGTAAGACCTTTTCCGTTTACCACACTGCCGCAAATAACTGACGCAAGAATGTCCCCCGTACCAGAATAGCTTCCGCCTGTAACAGGCGTTTTAACAAAGTTAACCTCTTCCCCGTCCAGTATAACATTAACCAGCAGGTCTTTTTCGCCCTCCTTGCAATGTATGCCCGTAATAACTACTTGCTTAACGCTTCCTATCATAAGCTTTTTCCCAACTTCGGCTATTTTATCCAAAAAAAAGTCGCTGTTTTTGTGTAGCATAATTTTTTCGTAGTCCACACCTGTCAAAATACAGCACTCTGTAAGGTTTGGCGTAATTATGTCCGCTTCAAAAGTAAGCTCTTTTATCTTATCACACAATTTTTTCCCAAAATTAGGATAAACCTCACCATCGTCGCCCATTACAGGATCAACTAAAAGAAGGGTATTCTCTTTTTTGAATACCCGTAAAAAATTCAATATTTTATCTACTTGCTTTTCACTTGCCAAAAATCCAGTATATATACAATCAAAGGCTATGCCAAGGCGTTGCCACTGATAGGTGAAATTGTCCATTTTATCTGTAAAATCATCTATATAAAAATCGGGATACCCTGTTTGGTTGCTTAACACCGCCGTTGGCAAAGGATACACCTGCACCTGCAAGGTGGAAAGTATGGGTATTGCCACCGTAAGGGAGCATCTGCCTGCACCCGACAAATCGTTTATTGCTGCCACCTTTTTAAGCACGTCTCTTCACCTCTTAAAGTACCTGCTGCTCATTAATAATAAGCCTAAACTGAAGACCAAGCTTCTCTGCCGCTTTTCTGCAAAGTATCATTCGGTTGAGAAAAATTTCGAAATAATCCATCACCGAACAATAGCGAGTGTCTATTGTCATTTTAAGCCTTAAAATCTTCTTATCGTCAACAATTTTTACATCTGCGTTGTTAACAGAATAATTTACCCTGTCGTGTATGTCGAATGAGGTAATGTCGGCATTTCTAACCCGGCTGCGCCTAACATCTGTTTTGTCGCTTAAAATTAGTGCTGCCGCAACGTGGTTAACTGCCACAGCCGTTCCCTCATCATGGTTCCCTATTGCTGTTGTTATTGTGGCTATTTCGTCGGCATCTGCGCCCAAATTGTCCAGAATTCTAAATGCCATTACTGCACCGCTTTGGGCATGGTCAATTCGGTTTACAAGGTTGCCTATGTCGTGCAAATACGCCGCAATCATGGCAAGCTCTACGTCACGTTGCGGATACCCCAGCGTTTGTAAAATATATCTTGCCGTTTCTGCCACCCTTGTTACATGGGCAAAGCTGTGCTCTGTAAAACCAAGTGCCACCAACGATTCGTCTGCCTTACGGATATAAGTGTTTATTGCTTCATTGCTTCTTATTTCTTCATATGTCAACATTAGTTCAAATCTCCTGTATTTTCAAATACAACTCTCATTTGCGTTCCTTTGTCCTTTTGACTGTCTACATATATTTTTCCATTATGCTGTATTGCAATATGCTTAACTATGGCAAGACCAAGTCCGGTTCCGCCGGTTTCCTTGCTTCGGCTTCTATCTACACGATAAAAGCGCTCAAATATTCTTTCTTGGTGTTCCTTAGATATACCAATGCCATTATCCATTACCGTAAGTATAACCTTTGCGTCACGGGTGTTGACCTCTGCTCTAACTCGGCCACCCTCTCTGTTATACCGAATGGCATTGTCACAAAGATTGTATATAAGTTCCTCAAGCATCATTTTGTTCCCCATAATCAAACCACCATTCCCACCAACGGAGATATTAACCTTGCAATTTTCCGCTTTAAGGCGTAGCATCTCTGCTGTGCTTATGGCTATTTTATAAAGGTCAACCTTTTCGAATGTTTCGCTCACATTCGGCTCGTCCAGTTCACTAAGCTTAAGTATATCACCAATTAGACCAATAAGCCTACCTGCTTCGCTGTGAATTTTCCCTGCAAAAACCTTTATGTCCCCATCACGTACCATTCCGCTTTCTATCATTTCCGCATAGCCTGATATACTTGTAAGTGGTGTTTTAAGTTCGTGAGATACATTTGCAGTAAATTCTTGCCGCATTTTTGCGTTTTCCGCTTTTTTCACCTGGTGCTCTTTCACCGCCAGCGCAAAAGGCTCAAGTTCCTTATATGGCACATCTTTATCAATGTCTTCAATGTTTTCCGCCATTGCCTCAATGGGACCAACTAAGCTTTTTGTAAGCACTTGGCTAAGTATAACACTCATTACCATTATCATAAGCCCAATGGCCACCACCGCTGGCATGGCATCATTGTAATCTGAATACATACCTGCAACTTCCATGGCAATTCTAAGTACATTGCCGTCTTCCATAAGCGTTGCATAGTAGTATGTATTATATCCAAGGGTGTTGCTTTTTCGCATGGTTTCACCCACACCCGTTGCTCTTGCCTGTACAATTTCCTCTCGGGTACCGTGATTTTCCATTTGGCTCAAATCGGTATCGCTTTCAAAAATCACACTGCCGTCAGGTGCAACAAGGGTTATGCGTATACCGTTGCCGCAGTACGCCTGTAAATCACTGTATCCATCCAATTTACTATAGCCTGCCACAAGAGTTTTTGCGGTAAGTCGAATATCGTCTTTAATCTGCTTATCAAAGGTTCTGTGAAAAACTGTTAACGTAAGTGCCGCCGTAAGTATCATAGACAGTATGCCTATCATAAACAGCCTTTCATTAATTTTTTCCTCCACAAAACCGCCTCTTTCTATTCGTCCCTTAATCCGTCTATTTTGTAGCCCACGTTTCTAACAGTTTTGATGTAAGCGCCGCATAACCCCAGCTTTTGTCTAAGGGTTTTTATATGCATATCCACAGTTCTGCTTTCTCCCTCGTAATCTGTGCCCCATACAGTATCCATAATTTTGTCACGTGAAAGCACAATTCCCTGGTTGCTTATAAAATACTTCAAAAGCTCATATTCCTTGTAGGTCAGTTCACAAATTCTTCCATCAGCCGTTACCTGCCTTTTTCTGTCATCCAGAATTATCTCTTCAAATGTAAAAATTTCTTCCCCACCAATGTTATATCGTCTAAGCACTGCTTTAACACGGGATATAAACTCCATTATTCCAAATGGCTTAGTAATATAGTCATCAGCTCCTCCGTCAAGACCTTTTACCGCATCTATTTCAGACGTTTTTGCAGTAACCATAACTACTGGAATATTTTTTGTTTTGTCGCTTTGCCTAAGCCTTTTAAGAATCTCCAGTCCGTCATCGCCAGGCAACATAATATCTAACACAACAAGGCTTGGCAATGCTTTACGGCATTCCTCAAAAAAGCCTTCACTACCAGAAAAACCAACTACATTAAAACCACTGTTTTTTAAAGCATAGCTTTCCATTTCTCTTATGTTAATATCATCTTCAACAATATAAATCATTTCTGCCCTCCTATCTTAGAGCATATTTAGTCTTAAACGCCTCGTACTGTCCCTCGAAATACTTGTTGTGGGATTCTTTAAGCTCGTTAATATATTCATGTGTAGATAAGCTGTTCTTTGCAATCTCTATAACGCATACAGCAATATTGGAGCAATGGTCGGCAACTCTTTCATAATTAGTTATAAGGTCGCTGAACACAAATCCCATTTCAGTAGTACATCCGCCTTTTTGCAGTCTTTCAATATGCTTTGTTTTAAGGCTTGCTTTAAGTAAGTCAATAACCTGCTCCAATGGCTCAACCTTGGTGGCAAGCTCCACATCGTTGTTTATAAAAACCTCTATTGACATATCCAAAATTTCTCTTAAAGCCGAAGAAATGACCCTAATTTCTGCCATTGCATCATCGCTGAATACAATATTTTTACTATTTATTTCGTCTGCAGTTTCTTTTATATTAAGGGCATGGTCACCAATACGTTCAAAATCTCCTATACAGTGCAGAAGCTTTGAGGTCTCATTGCTATCCTCAGCCGATAAATCTTTACTGCTTAACTTAACAAGGTATGTGCCAAGCTTGTCCTCGTAAATATCAATTTTGTCCTCGTTTTCAACAATGCTTTCCAAAAGCTGCGGCTTATAGTGGTCCAAACATTCTATAGCATCAAACAACGTGCTTTTTGCTAGTAGTGCCATTTTGTCCGCAATTGTTTTGCAACGATAAACTGCAACGGATGGTGTTCCCAAAAGCCTATCATCAAGCATTTGAAATTCTTCGTCCTCAACGTCATCCTTTACTGTAAGGCAGGCAAGCTTTTCCAACAATTTAGTAAATGGAAGCATAATTGCAGTTGCGGTAAGATTAAAAAGTGTATGGATAACTGCAATGTTAAAGGCATTAAGGGAGTCATTTATAAAACTAAACCCTATTATTGCTTTAAGCCCATAATAAATAGCCATAAATAGAAATGTACCTATTATATTAAAATATAAATGCACCATAGATGCACGCTTTGCATTTTTGCTAGCACCAACACCAGCTAAAAGTGCTGTAATACATGTACCAATGTTTTGACCCATTATAATAGGTATTGCACTTCCAAATGTAATTGCACCTGTTTTTGATAATGCCTGTAAAATACCCACAGACGCTGATGAGCTTTGTATAGCCGCCGTAAGTAATGCCCCTGCCAAAACACCAAGAATTGGGTTGGAAAACAAAAGTAAGATGTTCGTAAATTCAGGAACTTCTGACAATGGCTTAACTGCCGCACTCATCATATCCATGCCTGTCATAAGCACGGTAAACCCAAGGAAAATAGTACCCAGGTTTTTCTTTTTATCACTTTTGGAAAACATATAAAAGCCTATACCAATTGCCGCCAAAATTGGTGCAAATGAGGTTGGCTTCAAAAGCTTAATAAGCAAACTGCTACTTTCCAATGCTGTTAGGCTTAAAATCCATGAGGTAATTGTTGTGCCTATGTTCGCACCCATAATAATGCCTATAGCCTGCCTAAGGTTCATCAAGCCTGAATTTACAAAGCCAACAACCATAACTGTTGTGGCTGAAGAACTTTGAATAACAGCTGTAACCCCTACCCCTAAAATTAACCCTTTAATAGGACTTGATGTAAGCTTTTCTAAAATAATCTTTAGCTTCCCACCAGCCTGTTTCTCCAAAGCGCTACCCATTACATTCATTCCGAACAAAAATAGTGCAAGCCCTCCAACTAAAGAAAGCACGCTAAATATATCCATATTTTCTATTTCCTCCTTGAAAAAGTATTCTACACAAATTTTACATTATAAGTGCCACATGTATAGTATCTGTTGCAAGTAAAATCCATATACACCTAAATGTAAAATTTATGTAAAGCATATGTATAGTAATTGCTTATTCCACCTTGTTTTTGTTCCATATACCAGATTTATAAAATATAAACGAAAGTAGGGCACCAATTGCCCAACCTATAGGCCATGAATACCAAATACCAATCTCGCCAAAGTAACGTACCAGTATAAAAGATAGCCCCACTCTTAAAATAAGGTCTGCAAAGGTTGTAATCATAAACGGTACTGCACAGCTAGTTGCTCTTAGTACCGCATCACAGCAAATTTTTAAACCTGTCACCACAAAAAATGGTGCAACAACCCTCAAAAATTTTGACCCCACTTCAATTACTGCGTTTCCTTGGCTTGCGTCTACAAAAAGACCCATAAGCTGACGGGAAAAAATCATTAGTATTGCTGTAGCTATTAACCCAAATACTGCCGCCATTATGTACCCTGCTTTTACACCATCCTTAACTCTATCTACCTTACATGCCCCATAGTTTTGTGCCACATAACCAGAAAGACCATTACCAAGAGTTATAATATTGGTAACAACAAACGTATTAAGCCTCATTCCTGCTGAAAACCCTGCAACAACCTCAGAACCAAAACCGTTTACAAGTGTCTGAATCATTAAATTCCCTACAGAGACAAAGCTTTTTTGGCAAGCACTAGGCACAGCCATAACACAAATTCTTTTTAGCATTTTGGTTGAGAAAAAACTTACCTTACCTGTTGTTTCAATTTTTTTAAGCCTGTTTGTAAGTACAAAAAATGCCATTGCCCCAGCAATGCCCTGTGCAATAAAGGTTGCCCAGGCAACCCCTGCAACACCCCACTTAAACTTAATTACAAAAATCAAATCCAGCACAACATTAAAAGCCGATGACAGAATAAGAAAATACAAAGGTGTTTTAGAGTCTCCTAAAGCAGAAAATATTCCCGTACAGGTGTTATACACAAAAAGAAAAACCACTCCAAAAATATAAATCCGTAAATAAAGTGAGCTTTCGGAAAAAATATCTTGGGGAGTATTCAGCAGTTTAATCATCCCATTACAAAAAAGCGAACCTACAGCTGTCATAAAAATACTTAATGCAAATGTAGAAACAATGGATGTATATGCGGCAGTTTTCATGTCCTCCATTTTTTTACTTCCAAAAAGCTGAGAAATAACCACCGAACATCCAATATTTGTGCCTGCCGCAAGGGCTATAAAAATCATTGTTATGGGGTAAGATGCACCAACTGCTGCAAGGGCATTGGTGCCTGCAAATTTGCCTGCAATCATACTATCGGCCATGGTATATAACTGTTGAAAAATTGTACTTAAAACCAATGGTACTGTGTAAAGCCACAATGTTTTAGAGGGTGTGCCCACTGTTAAGTCCTTTACCATTAAAACACCTTCTGCCTTCTGTCATTTACAGCCCAAAGTGTATTTTTACAAAATTTGTGCTGTTATTTCATTATAATACTTTAAAATAATAATACAACCATAAAGAATTTTTATAGATGCAAGCTATTTTTATTATTAATCATACATTTTTTGTATATATAATAAATATTTTAAAATTTTTTTGTGTAGTTTTTAAATTCCGTAAAGAATTTTAAACAATATTTATATAGCAAAAATAATTGTATATGTAATTTTATTCCATAAAATGAATTTTTTTTCATTCCTGCGCCCTAAAAAGTTCTGTTTTTATCATTAGATACATGTTTTCGTAAGTTTGACACAGCAATCTAAACATGTTACCTTACAGATATACATACAATTGTATAAATTACCCATTTCATTTCATTTTTTAAAGTAACGACATTTTAAGGAGGGATTTATATGTCACAAAGCACAAATACCACAAAGTATGCCACAACGTTCAGCCAGCAATTTACTCTTCGAGGCGTAATAATAGGTATCATAGGCGCAATTATTCTTACCATGAGTTCGATGTTTATTGCACTTAAGCTAAGTTCTTTGCCTTGGCCAATTATGTTTGTTGCCCTGGTTTCAATGTTCTCGCTTAAAGCCTGTGGCAACACAAATTTTAACGAAATAAACGTAACCCACACCATAATGAGTGCCGGTTCAATGGTTGCAGGTGGATTGGCATTTACACTGCCTGGCATATGGATGTTAAACCCTAATGCTGAAATAAGCGTTGTTAAACTGCTTTTAGTAACCCTTGGCGGTGTAATTTTAGGGCTTATTTTCACCGCACTTATACGCAAATATTTTGTAGAAACTAAGGCACTGCCCTATCCTATGGGTCAGGCAGCGGCGAAGGAAGTTATTGTTGGTGATGAAGGCGGTAAAAAAGCGGGTGTGCTTTTTGGCGCTATGGGGATTGCCGCAGTGTTTACAGCACTTAGAGACTGGTTTGCAAAAATACCAGGTGTTATATGGAACCAAAAAATGATGAGCTATGGCTCTTATGGTGGCGTTTGGTTATCGCCAATGCTTATGGCAGTTGGCTACATCATTGGGCCGTTGTTCATAGGTGTGTGGTTTTTAGGAGCAATTATTGGTGATTTTGGCATATTAATTGGCGGTCAAAGCTTAGGCCTTTGGGATGCCACAATTGCAGCGGCTATTAAATCCTCCCTTGGTATAGGGCTTATGGTTGGCACAGGAATAGGAATTATTGTAAAAGGCATTCTGCCTAAGGCAAAAGAAATTTTTGGGCCTATGTTCTCTAGAGAAAGTTTAGGGGATTCCATCGTATCTCTTCGTTGGGCACCAATTGCTATGGTAGTGCTTGTTTTCTTATTTACATATGTAACAAAAATGGGCATTGCTGCTTCAATAGTTACCATTTTGGGTGTATGGCTTGCAACCTCCATGAGCGCACAATGCGTTGGCCAATCTGGCATAAATCCAATGGAAATTTTCGGAATCATAGTTCTTTTAGCAGCTAAGGCTGTTTCGTCTATTGGGCAAGAGGAAGCATTTTTTGTAGCGGCTATTGTTGCCGTTGCCTGCGGACTTGCAGGAGACGTTATGAACGATTTTAAATCCGGTCATATTTTGAATTCCGACCCTAAGGCACAGTGGTACGGCGAGGTTATTGGAGGTATAGTAGGTGCATTTGTTTCCGTGGCAGTGCTAATAATAATACTTAAAGCCTACGGCGCAGACGCCTTTGGTTCTGAAACATTCCCTGCGGCACAAGCAGGTGCTGTAGCGGCAATGGTTGGTGGAATATCCCACATGCCAGCATTTATAATAGGTCTTGTAGTAGCCGTTGTACTTTACTGCATAAACTTTCCTGTTATGACCCTTGGCCTTGGCGTGTATCTTCCTTTCTACCTTTCAGCAACAGCATTCCTTGGCGGGCTTATTCGTTTCTTGGTAAATAAATTTGCACCTAAGTTTGAAGAAGAAGGTACTGGTTCTATCATTGCCTCAGGATTACTTGGTGGTGAGGCTGTTGTGGGCGTTATAATTGCCCTTGTTGTTGCTGTACAAATTTTGGGCGCATAAAAACATGGCTAAATTCAGAGTATAGATAGACTGCCTACGTTTATGGCTAATTTTTTATTACTTTTTAGCCTGCAAATAAAAAGTCAATAGGTAATTGAAGTTTTTTTTAAATAATTCATATGCAGGATTTTAGGTATTACAAATAGACCACCGCTATACGCTGGTCTAAAAAGAAAAGAGTGTGATGGTT
>JBFWMT010000006.1:0-56694 GCA_050251415.1 Anaerotignaceae bacterium
TGGGTGCGGTTATTCCAATACCTGTTCCTTCCATCATATGGATAACTGTAATTGCAATTTTGTTAAGTGTGCCGTCTATGCCCACAAGCCAATATGTTGTGGCATCTACTAACAAAATTGCTTTGCTTGCAACCTGTACGCCGGTGCTTGCGTATGCAGGGGTTTCTATGGGCAAAGACTGGGCGGAATTCAAAAAAATTGGCTGGCGGGGTATTCTTATTGCAGGAATGGTAATGTTCGGTACATTTTTTGGATCTGCGGTTATTGCTCAAATTATATTGAAAGTTCAAGGAATAATTTAATTTAAAATAACCTTCCGCCTCTTAGATGGGGTATTGGACGGGTAAGACAAAAGTCAGTATTTTCCTCCATATCAGTTCAAGTGTGGTAAGGAGGAACTTTTTTCTATAGTTGCTGTGGGGTGGACGGATTATTTTGTAAAATTATGCAAATTGAATTGACAAAATATAATACTTCATATATAATAATGTTGTTGTGCCCAGATAGCTCAGTCGGTAGAGCAGAGGACTGAAAATCCTCGTGTCCTTGGTTCGATTCCGAGTCTGGGCAGTAATGTGTAAAAAGTGGTGTGGACCTAAGTGTCTGCACCATTTTTTCATTTTTAATTTAAGGGGGGTTGGAAATGGCTTTAAAATATGACTTAACAAAGGGAAACCTTAATAAGCAAATTCTATTTTTTGCACTACCTATTGTTGTAAGTAATATGTTTCAGGCGTTATACAACGCAGTTGACTTATATTTTGTAGGAAGATATTTGGGAACAGCAGGTACAGTTGCGGTTTCAGTAAGTGGACCTGTTATGAATGTGCTTTTTATGGCAGTTGCAGGGATGAGTTTGGGTGTTACTATACTAATAAGTAGCCTTGTTGGACTTAATGACCAAGAAAGAATAAAGCGTGTTGCGAATACGGCAATAAGCATGTTTCTTTTAGGGTCAGTGTTTATTACAGTAGCAGGGCTTCTGCTTTCGCCCCATATTTTACGGTGGATATCTACACCCCAAGAAGCTATGGATTATGCCATAGGATACTTAAGAATAATATTTATGGGTATGATATTTACTCTGGGGTATAATTTGGTTTGTGCGCTGCAGAGAGGTTTTGGTGACTCTAAAAGCTCTATGTATTTTGTTATGGTAGCAACTTTCATCAATATTGTTTTAGACTATATTTTTGTTGCTAAAATGAATATGGATGTTTACGGTGCGGCTTATGCAACGGTAATAGGTCAGGCGGTTTCATTTTTTCTTAGTATTGCCTATTTTAAAAGCAAAAAGCATATTGTTACCTTTAACCCTAAGGAATACACCTGGGATAAGGCGGTGGCTAAGGATATTATGCGTATTGGGCTTCCAAGCGCGTTTCAGCAAGCAACAATAAATGTTGCGTACCTTGCCTTAAATGGCATTGTAAACAGCTACGGCATTGTTGCAAGTGCGGCGTATGGCATTTGTGTTAAGCTGGATAATTTTGCAGTATTACCGTGTACTGCCGTTAATGATTCTGTGGCGGCAATTACAAGTCAAAATTTAGGTGTCGGGCAAAAGGATAGGGCGGTTGCAAGCATTTGGGCTGGTCGAAAGCTGATAATTCCCTTTAACATTGCCCTTATGGTCCTTATTCTTATGTTTGCGGAAAAGTTCACAGGCATTTTTAACACAGACCCAGAGGTTGTGGCAATGGCTTCAAAATATATAAGAATTTCCTGTTGGATGTATATTCTTTACGCAATTTATTATCCCCTTATGGGCTTTATTAAGGGCACAGGCAATGCAATGTTTGCCCTGAAAAATACAGTTGTTGCACAGCTTATAATACGTGTTCCAGTGGCATATTTTATGGCACGAACCATGGGGTTTGGATTTTACGGTGTTGCGGCGGCGTGGATAATTGCGCCAATATGGAGCAACACTGTTTACACAATATATCTTAAAAGCGGGAAATGGTACGAAAGACTTGCCAAAAACAAAGCCAATGGACGTTCTATATAGTGGAATTGTTGCTTGGAAAATTCCAAATAGTAAAACATTTTAACGCTAGTAAAAAATAATTTTAAAAATAAAAAAAAGTCCATTGACTAAAATATTGTTAAGGTATATAATTATTAAAATAAACAAAAACTGTATATTATTTTTTATTTATGAAGGGAGATTTCACAATGTTAAAAGTTACAAGCACAGATAAAGCACCAGCAGCAATTGGTCCATATTCACAGGCAATAGCGGTTAACGGATTTTTATTTACATCAGGCCAGGTGGCATTAATGCCAGGTACAGGTGAAATTGTTGGTACAACAATTGAAGAGCAGGCTGAAAGAGTTATGCAGAGCTTAAAGGCTATTCTTGAGGAAAACGGAATTGGCTTTGAAAATGTTGTTAAAACAACATGCTTCCTTGCAGATATGGGAGATTTCGCTACTTTCAACGAAATTTATGGCAAGTATTTCACAAGTAAACCAGCACGTTCTTGCGTAGCAGTTAAAGAGTTACCTAAAAAACTTCTTTGCGAAGTTGAGGTTATTGCTGTTCTTGAAAAGTAAGAAAAAATTTAGTTAATAAAACAGTAAAAGGCATTTCACTTTAATCAAACAGTGGAATGCCTTTTTTTTATTTTTTTGATATGTTCCGTATATGCATATATACAGTGTTCTTTGAAATTCCCATCATATCGGCAATTTTAATAACTGCATCCTTAAAGTTAAAAATGCCCTTATCGTTTAGAATTGATATAATCTCTTTATTTTTATTGGAAGTGGCAATAGAGCGGTCGCTGTAAACCTTGTCTGATGCTTCTTTAAGGCTAAGCTTAAGCAGGTCATCTACATCTTCTACGAAGCTTTCGGCAAAGTTGTTATTACGGTAATCGCCGTTTTCGGGTGTAAGGGAAGCCAAAATGGAACTTAGCGGTGTACTCATGTAAAAATTCATGCACAACAAACCTATTACGTTACCCTTTTCACCAGTTATAGCAATAGATGTACTTTTAAGAGGCTCACCCTTAGCAGTTTTATTAAAGTATGACATGTACTTTTTCTGGCCACTTTCGTTTATGTTTCGTGCCATAGTTAGCCCCAAATCAGTTATTGGGGAGCCTTCTTTACGGGATGTGTGGTGGCCATTAATAATTTTAACTACCGAATGTTCAAGGTTTCCAAGGCTGTGAACTACTATTTCATAGCCCTCGCCAAGGTAGTTGGCAAGACCCTCGGCAAGGGTCTTGTAGGACTCAAGTATTGCTAGGTCACCCTTAGTCAAAGAAATAGGTTTTTGTTTCATATTTGGGACCTCCTTAATAAAATTTTTTAATGTGAAATTACTATATTTTACTCTGTGATTTTAGTATATACTTTTTTTTGCAATAAGCAATAGACTTTTTAAATTTATTATTGACAATATTGATTTTTTGCACAATAATATGTATGTTGTTATAGTTTAACCTAATAAATCTTATCAGGGAGAGAATTTCAGTGTCAAAAAAGGTATCGGAGTTTGAACGCTATGAACGTATGAAAAAGATTGAAAAAGAAGCGGAGGTTGAAAAACGTAAGTCTGAAGGTGCGGCAAAGAAAAAAGCAGGACGCCCTAAGCAGGTTGTGGGACTAGGCACTAGAGGTGATTATCGCAGCCTTACAGACTATGACGATTACGACGACGAATAAAATAAATGTTATAACATACAGGCTTAAAAGCGTTGCTTTTAAGCCTTATTTTTTTGTCGCAAATAGTAATAATTTTTAGGCAACTGCATACCCATTTTGACAAAATAATTTTTGTTCTTATTTTATACTGTTCTAACGGGGGGATGAATATGGACAAGCCTGTAACAGAGTTTGGAAAAGTAATTAGGCCTATTAAAAAACAAAAAAAGGCCATTAAAATAAAAGTGGAGCCTATGAAAGTAAATGCAGCTGTAAAAGCACATCCTGTGCCTTTAAAAAAAGGTATAGAGATGGCAATAAGCTGTGTTTTTGCGTATCTTTGCGGAAGTTTTTCTCTTTTTGGAAGTTTTAACCCTGTAGGTATAGCCTGTTTAACGGCATATTTTGGGCGAGGAACAACTTTTTATTTGGTTTGTATGTCAGTATTTTTGGGCTACATCACCAGCGGAGTAAACTATGGATTGCCTGTATACATAATAGGGTTATTGTCCGCCACGGCAACAGATTTTTTTACTGCAGGAAAGGGAAAGGTGCATTCTCCATTTATAAATGCAATTAAGGGTAGTTTGTGTACCCTTATGGGCGCAGTTGTATTTATGGCATTTAGTGGTATAAGTACATTTCTTGTTTTTCGGTGGTTAGTAGAGGCAGTGGCTATAATTGGTTTAAGCCTTATGCTTAATACTGGAATTGGTATTATAAGAAGCAACCTCGGGCGCAGAATACTAGATGGAGATGAAATAATTTGCCTTGCGGTTGTTTTTATTACCGCAATAGGTGCATTGGCACAGAGAGCGTTTTTCGGTACGGGCGTTGCTGTTGTTTTTGGTACACTTCTTATTTTGGTATTGGGCTTTGGTGCAGGGGCAACAGTGGCAGGTTCAACGGGTGCGGCATTTGGGTTGTGCCTTATGCTTTTGCAACATGGAGATTCGCAGCAATTTTTAATGTTTACAGTGGCGGGCCTTATGTGCGGCGGCTTCAATAAAAACAGAATTTTTACTACACTGGGCTTTACCCTTGGTATAATTATACCCGCATTTTATTTGGCGGCACTGCCAAGCCGTGGCATGGTGTTTGCTATGGGGTTGGCGGCGGTTATGTTTTTGGTACTGCCAAAAAAATCTTTTGACTACATAAACACCTTTGCAAGCCACAAAAGCGAATTTGACCACAAGGACTATTTTTTACGGTTAAAGGACATGACTGAGGGTAGACTTAAAGCTTTTGCCACAGCATTTGGTACTCTTGCAGAGGTTTTTGATAACACCGTAGAGGAAAGTGAGGTAACACCCAAGGCGGCAGCCCAAATAATTGACAATGTGGCGGATAGGGTTTGCCAAAGCTGCAGCATGGCACTTTTTTGTTGGAGAACCAAAAGCTTCGATACCTACGAGGGGATACATCGACTTATAGGTGCTGTGGAAAACAACGGACGTGCAGTTGAGGGTGATGCAACGGTTTGGCTTAAAAATGGCTGCGTGCGCCTTAAAGATATAATAGATGAGGCAAATATTTGCACAAGAGAGCATAGGAATAACCTTATGTGGCAAAGCAGGTTGAATCAAACCAGAGGCCTTATAAAGGAGCAGTTGCAGTGTGTTGAAAAAATAATAGGCGGTCTTGGGTCAGAGGTAATGACACAGCCTAGATTTTATGAATCCATGGCAAAAGAGATTAAGGCAACTTTGCTTAAAATGGGAATTGAGTTGCAGGGCGTATATGTAGCTTACGATGAAAAGGAAGGGTTTTTTGTATCGGTAAAAAAGGAACAGTGTTTTGGCAATCTTCAGTGCCAAACAATTATGCTGCCTGTTATAAATGGTGTTTTGGGCAGACACATGCTGGTAGTGCGGGATAAGTGCCAAATTGATAAGGCGGAAAACTGCACTGTTACATTTAAAGAAGAGCGTGGATTTGGCTTTCAAAAGGCGGTTGCAGTTGCGGTTAAGGACGGAAGCGGTGAAACAGGGGATAGTTGTTTTGCCGATGAGCTTAAGGGGAAACATGCAGTGATGGCAGTATGTGATGGCATGGGTTCTGGAGAAGAGGCGGCAAAAGAAAGTCGCCGTGGAATTCGGATAATTAAAAGCTTTCTTACAGCAGGGTTTGATTTGGAGATGGCGGTGAATGTACTTAATACGGCGTTGGCAACGGGTAAAAGTGACGACATGTATACAACGCTGGATATTTGCAGTATAGACCTGTTTACAGGCAAAGGAGAGGTTATAAAAAATGGCGGAGCAACGGTGTTTATAGCAAGTAACGGCAAGGTTAAGGCGATACGCTCTTCATCACTGCCAGTGGGCATTATGAAAGAGGCAAAAGGGGAGAAAACAATTTTTACCCTGAAAGAAGGAGATACGGTTATAATGGTAACAGATGGCGTTACGGATGCACTAGGTGTGGACAATGAGGGCAAAATTGTGGAAGAAGCTTTGGTTGCATGTGGCGGCAGTGTGGATAAACTGGTGCAAAAAATAATTGAAGCGGCAAAGATGCGAAGCGGCGGAGCAGTTAGTGATGATATGACCGTTGTTGCAGGAAGAATGACGTAAGATTCCAGTCAGAGGCTAAAACTTGTATTCACTTTTTGGTTAAAATAAGGTATTATATAGCCAAAGTGAGGTTTATAATAATGTACAAAAAAGCGCTTGATACAATAAGTAAATACAATATGCTGCAAAAAGGGGATAGGGTTGTGCTGGGTGTGTCTGGCGGTGCAGATTCCGTTGCCCTTTTGCGGTTGCTGTGCAAACTGCGTGAGGAACTTCGCCTTACGCTGTTTGTTGTGCACATAAACCATGGAATACGTGGAGTTGAGGCAAAGGCTGACCAGGACTTTGTGCGCAACCTTTGCTTTGAATTGGGAGTAGCATTTATGTGCAAAACATTTGATGTTCCTAAAATAGCCAAGGATATGGGAGTTACTGAAGAAGAATGTGGCAGACACCTTAGGTATGAAGAATTTAACAATAGCCTTCAAGCTAATAACGCAAATAAAATTGCAGTTGCCCATAATCTTAACGACCAAGCTGAAACCCTAATTATGCGCCTTTGTCGGGGCACAGGTCTTACAGGGCTTTCTGGAATTGCCCCTGTTAGGGATAATATTATACGTCCGCTGATAGAATGCAGCCGTGGCGAAATTGAGGAATATCTGGAAAGTCTTAACCAGTCTTACTGCACAGATTCTACCAACCTTAAAGAGGATTATACACGCAATAAAATACGCCTAAGCCTTTTACCGTATATGCAAAAAGAGATAAATGCAGGGGTAATTAATAATCTGGCAAAAACGGCGGAGCTTCTATCAGCAGAGGATAAATATTTAGAGGAACAGGCAACCCTTGCTTATACCATGGCACTGGAAAAAATAACAAATGACGCAGTGTACTTAAAAGTAGAGGATTTAGAAAAATTACCAGAGGTTATTCTTAGACGGGTTATACGCAAAGGATATAGGGTATTTATAAAAGATATTAAGGACCTTACCCTTAGGCACATAACAATGGTTATGCAGTTGATTAGTGCAGGAACAGGCAAAAAAATCAACTTGGTGAAAGGGCTTGGGGCACAAAGGGAATACGGGTTTATAAAACTTACAAAAAATATAAACCAAAAAGTGGAAGATTTTTGCTATGTTTTAGAGGAAAATGTTCCTGTTTTTGTTAAAGAAGCAGCGATTTATGTTGAAATTTCAAAAAAAGCGAAAAAAAATGATGGAAATTCCCATATGGTATGTACTAAAGCTTTCGACTGTGATAAAATTAGGGACGTTTTAGAGGTTAGAAACAGAAAAACTGGTGATTTAATATCAATAAACCAAAAAAATGGTCATAAAAAAATTAAAGATTTTTTTATAGACCAAAAAATACCTCTTGAAGAACGAGAACGAGTTGCGCTTATTGCCTGTAAAAACCAAGTTTTGTGGGCAGTAGGTCTAAGATGCGGCGAATATTTTATTGCCAACAGTGAAACCAAAAATAAATTGTATATCCATGTGTGGGAGGATTTAGAAAATGATTGAAACAATAGAAACCCTTATACCTAAGGAAACTATTACTGAAAAAATTAAAGAAATTGCAGCGCAGATTGAAAAGGATTATGAAGGTAAGGAAATCCACTTTATTTGCGTGCTTAAGGGCGGCGTAATTTTTATGGTGGATTTGGCAAGAAATATAAATAAAAATGTATACATTAACTTTATGGACGTTTCAAGCTATGGCAATTCTACCGAAAGCAGTGGAAATCTTAAAATCCTTATGGATTTGGACGAGCCGATAGCTGGCAAAAATGTTATTATTGTTGAAGATATTGTGGATTCTGGACGCACTTTAAGTATGCTTAAGGAACTGCTTTTAAGCAGAAATCCTGAAAGCCTTAGAATTTGTACATTGCTGGATAAGCCTGACAGACGTGTTAGCCAGGTTGATATTGATTACACAGGTTTCCGCATACCAGACGAGTTTGTTGTGGGGTATGGGCTTGACTATGCACAGAAATACAGAAATCTTGATTATATTGGCGTAATTTCCTTTGAAGAGGAATAAAAACCGGTAGAAATAGAAATAAATACTTAAGGCGGCCATAAATTTTAGGCTGCCTTAATGTTTTTATATTAAAAGCCAGACGTTTTGCGGTTGCCAACGTATTTTAAATATGATAAAATGTATTATTGATTTCTATACGCTTTTTTGCGTGAAGAAATACTTTAGACACATTACACAAGGAGGCATAGTTTTGAATAAATATTGGAAAAGTTTTGGCTTGTATGCCATTATGTTTGTTATGGTGCTTAGTATACTTGCGTTTTTAAACACAGGCGCAGGCGGTGCAGCAACCACCACGGTGACCTATACATACAACGACCTTATCGAAAAAATTGATAACAAAGAAGTAACAGCAGTTAAGGTGGAAAAAAGTTCCGAATCCAACGATTTTGCTACAGTTACAGCAACACTAGCGGATAATACAGAAATTATAACAAATGTTGGATTTACCACCTTTATTAATTATGTAGATGAAAAAATAATTAGTGACGGACTTAAGGTTGACATTGTAGATGTGCCTAAGGCAAGTGTTTTAAGCTCCGTTCTTCCATCCATTGTGCTTATGGTGCTGGCAGTTGTTGTTTTCAGCTTTATGTTTCAGAAAATGCAAGGCGGCGGCGGAAAAATGATGAACTTTGGCAAAAGTAAAGCTAAGGTTAACATTGATGACAAAAACCGTGTTACCTTTGCAAATGTTGCCGGGCTTGATGAAGAAAAGGCAGAATTACAGGAATTGGTTGAGTTTTTGCGAGAGCCTAAAAAGTTTGTAGATTTGGGCGCAAGGATTCCGAAAGGAGTTCTGCTTGTAGGCCCTCCGGGAACAGGTAAAACGTTGCTTGCTAAGGCAGTTGCAGGGGAGGCGAAAGTACCATTTTTCAGCATTTCTGGTTCAGACTTTGTTGAAATGTTTGTTGGTGTTGGTGCTTCACGTGTAAGGGATTTATTTGAACAGGCTAAAAAGAATGCTCCTTGTATTGTATTTATAGACGAGATTGATGCAGTTGGCCGCAGACGTGGCGCAGGACTTGGTGGCGGGCATGATGAAAGAGAACAGACACTGAACCAGTTATTGGTTGAAATGGACGGTTTTGGTGCTAACGAGGGTGTAATTGTGGTTGCGGCTACAAACCGTGCCGATATACTGGACCCTGCTATTTTAAGGCCAGGTCGTTTTGACAGACAGGTGTATGTTGGCAGACCTGACGTTAGGGGCAGAAAAGAAATTTTGCAGGTACATGCAAAAGGCAAGCCGTTATCAAAGGAAGTTGACCTTGAGGTAGTTGCAAAAACTACATCAGGCTTTACAGGTGCAGACCTTGAGAACCTTCTAAATGAGGCCGCCTTGTTATCTGCAAGGGTTGGCAAAAAAGAAATTGATATGGAAGAAATACAAAAGGCTTTTATTAAGGTGGGTATTGGTACTGAAAAGAAGAGCCGTGTTATAAAGGAAAAAGAAAAACTGATTACTGCTTACCACGAGGGTGGGCATGCTATTTTGTTTGAGGTTTTAAGTGAGCTTGACCCTGTGCATAGCATTTCTATTATACCTACGGGTATGGCAGGTGGTTACACAATGCCATTGCCTGGCGATGATAAGATGTATGTAACAAAAAAGACGATGGAGCAGGAAATTATATCTTTCCTTGGCGGACGTGCTGCAGAACTTATTGTGCTTAAGGACGTTACCACAGGTGCAAGCAATGATATTCAACGTGCAACATTAATGGCAAGAAACATGGTTATGAAATATGGTATGAGTGATATTTTAGGGCCTGTTCAGTTTGGTGATGAAGGCGGCGAAGTATTTATTGGTAAGGAAATAGCACATTCACGAAACTACGGCGAGCAGATTGCATCTACCATTGACGCTGAGGTTAAGCGTATCATGGATACTTCTTACAGCGAAGCTATCCGCATTATCAAAGAAAATATTGAGGTGCTTCATGCTACAGCAAAGCTGTTAATTGAAAAGGAAAAAATTACAGGCGAAGAATTTAGGGCAATACTTAAAGACCCAAAAAGCTTCCAAGGTGTTAGCCTGGAGAAAAAAACTGCTGCCGATGCCGAAAATGAGGCTGCAGATGTAGAAATATCAAAGGTAACCCTTACAAAAGAGGAAATTTAATATTTATAAAGAGAGAGGATGATTTTTTATTATGGATTACAATTTACAGGTAGGTATGACAAATGAAATTGAATATGTAGTTGATAAAAACGATGCAACAGCTCATTTTGGGGGAGATTTTCCTGTTTTTGCAACGCCTATTATGATTAACTGGATGGAGCAGGTATCCCTTAAGCTTTGCCAACAGGTATTACCTAAGGGGATGGATACCGTTGGAACTTTTGTTAATGTTAAGCACATGGCAGCTACACCTGTGGGTATGAAGGTTCGGGTTATTGCTGAAATAATTGAGCTTGAAGGCAAGATGATTACCTTGAAGGTAAAGGCGTACGACGAAAAGACAAAAATCGGTGAGGGAACTCATGGCAGAGCTATTATTGATGTAGAGAAATTTATTTCAAGATTAAAAGAAGCAAACAAATAAGATAAAGGCCGTGGGACTATATTTTGCACTCTGACACCTTCGTAAGTAAATGCTGTGTGAGGTGAAGGAGGGCAATGGACTGCGGTCTTTTCGCCTTTAATATAACAGGAGGGAATACATATGTCAGTTGATTTAAAGGGTAGAAGTTTTTTAACATTAAAGGATTATACAGCGGAAGAGATAGAGTACTTAGTTGATTTGGCTATAGACCTTAAAGCAAAGAAAAAAGCAGGCATTTTTCAGCGTACTATGGCGCATAAAAATGTAGCACTGATTTTTGAAAAACCCTCTACACGTACACGCTGTGCATTTACAATTGGCGCTATAGATGAGGGTGCTCACCCTGAATATCTTGGCAAAAACGATATTCAGTTAGGGCATAAAGAAACGGTGGAAGATACAGCCAGAGTTTTGGGACGTATGTTTGATGGCATTGAATTCCGTGGTTTTTCACAGGAGGTTGTGGAGAAACTTGCTAAGTACAGCGGTGTTCCTGTTTGGAATGGCCTTACAGATGAAGACCACCCAACACAGGTGCTGGCAGATTTTATGACGATTAAGGAAAAATTTGGGTACCTTAAGGGTATAACATTTGTATATGCAGGGGATGGAAGAAACAACATGGCAAATGCCCTTATGATTGGGGCATCAAAGATGGGCATGAATTTTGTAATTATTGCGCCAAAGAGCCTTTACCCGGAAGAAGATTTGGTGGCGCTTTGCAAGGATTATGCCAAGGAAAGCGGTGCAACTATTGCTATTACAGATGACCCTACACAGGGTGTTAAGGGTGCTGATATTATATATACCGATGTTTGGATATCTATGGGCGAAGAGGACAAGGCGGCTGACAGAATTGCAATTTTAAAGCCATACCAGGTTAATAAAGCTCTTATGGAGGCAACAGGCAATCCAAAAACATTGTTTATGCACTGTTTGCCAGCGGTTAGAGAAAAAGAAGTAACCAATGAGGTTATTGAAAGTGAAGCCTCAGTTGTGTTTGATGAGGCAGAGAACCGCATGCACACAATTAAAGCCGTTATGGTTGCCACAATAGGCAAATAAAGTGGCAAAAAGTCAAAACATTGAGGGCATTGCCCTCAAACACCCACAAGGGTATGGTCAGCACTTTGCTTTGCAAAGTTGTTCTTCGAACACATGGCATGTCTTTGCCATTGCATTGGTCAGCACTTTGCTTTGCAAAGCTGTTCTTCGAACAGATAGCACTTCTTTGCCATTGCATTGGTCAGCACTTTGCGACTCAAAGATGTCCTGCGGACAGATGGCACGTCTTTGCCATTGCCTCCTTGACCCATCTAAAACCGCATAAATATGCGGTTTTAATAAAAGTTTTTGGTCTTGCTTTTTTCAAAAAGCAAGTGGGTTTGGGCAACGCCCAAGGGTTTTTGACACACGCAAGCAGACTTAACGGTCTGCTTTTTTTCTTAAAGAAGGATGGTATTCATGAAAAATAAATTACTTGAATTATTGAAAACTTCTGGCGGATATCTTTCAGGAGAAAACATAGGCACACAGCTTGGCGTAAGCCGTACAGCGGTGTGGAAATATATAAAAGCCTTGCGTAATGAGGGTTATAATATAGAGGCGGTAACAAATAAAGGCTATCGCCTGATGCCAAATGACGATGTACTTAGCAGTATGGAAGTCAAAATGGGTCTTAAAACAAAAATAATAGGCACCCAAGTGCTATATTTTGATACCGTGGATTCCACCAACAATAAGCTTAGGTTACTAGCGTTGGAGGGAGTGCCAGAGGGCACTGTGGTGATAGCTGATGAGCAGGTTGGAGGAAAGGGTAGGCGAGGACACGTGTGGAGTTCGCCTAAGGGTACAGGTCTTTGGATGTCGGTACTTTTAAAACCTAATATCACCCCGCAGGAGGCATCGCGTATTACCCTTGTAGCAGGACTTAGTGTGTGCCAAGGAATTAATGCTTTGTTGGGAATAAACAGTGGCATAAAATGGCCTAACGACATTATGATTGATGGGAAAAAGGTTTGTGGCATACTTACGGAGATGAACGCACAGATTGACAATGTTGAGTTTGTGGTGGTGGGCATGGGCGTAAATGTAAATACAGAAACTTTTCCAGATGAATTAAGGGAGGTTGCGGTTTCCCTTAGACAGGTGACCGGTACTAAAGTTAAGAGAAGTGAAGTTGCAGCGGTAATAATTCGTTGTCTTGAGGAAAACTATAAAAAGTATACACACGAAGGGTTTTTGGCAGTAAAGGCGGATTACGAAAAAAGCTGTATTACCCTTAAAAGGGAAGTTAAAGTTATTGCAAAGGACGGTTTTAACGGTAAGGCAATAGCTATAAATAATGATGGCGAGTTGATTGTGGAAAAAGCCGATGGAGAGCGTGTAACAGTGCTCAGCGGTGAAGTTTCGGTAAGGGGAGTGTAAGAAAGTATGGAGAAAATTGTATTGGCGGCAGCCTCTTTTGACAAGCAAAAGTATTACATGGATGAGGGCTTTTCGGATTTGCCCCAAAGTATTAGGGATGAAATTAAAACAATTTGCGTGGTGTTGGCAGACAAGCTTATGTGTACATTTATCATTGGCTTTTATACAAACGGCGAAGTTTATTTTGAAACAGTAAAAAGTGAAGCGATACTTGACTTTGATGATATAGGTGCTGCGTTGGAGATTAAAGCATTACAAAAAGAAAAAGCGGAATTGATAAAAGCGCTTAATTTATGGTATTTAGTGTATAAAACTAGCGATGGTGAAAAAATTAAAGAGGAATTACTGAAAAAATAAACAAATTTTATTGAATATTTAAAAAAACTTGGTATAATAAAGCGAATAAACCTGTAATTTATTCGGCAGCGGGTTCGTATTCCAATGAGCTTAATTTATTCGGATAGGGAAGTACTGATTAAATCAACTTTTCCTTAGGCTCATCTTTCTTAAATTTTTTTGGGAATTTCGGAACTTTCCAAGAACCTTTAAGAAAAACATATTCCATATAAACGGAGGCATTGAAATATGATTCTGGTAATAGATGTGGGCAACACCGAAATTCTTTTAGGCGTATATGAAGATGATTTTTTAATTGCAAGTTGGCGAATGACAACCGATAGCATGAAAACTTCTGACGAAATTGGCACTACACTTTTAAGATTTCTTAAATTTGACAATTTTGAGGTTGAAAAAATTGATGATGTGATTATTTCATCGGTTGTGCCAAATATTATGTATTCATTGATTCGGGGCGTAAAAAAATATTTTTGCGTGGAGCCTATTTTGGTTACAAATCAGCTTAGAACTGATATTGAACTGGATATGCAAGACCCTAATGAACTGGGAAATGATAGAATTGCAAAAATGGTGGCAGCATATGAAATTTACGGCGGCCCTGTTATGGTGATAGACTATTCCACGGCTACCACATTTGATGTGGTGGACGAAAACGGAAAATTTGTAACAGGCATTACTGCGCCTGGCATAAGTATTTGTGCCGAAGCATTGTTTATGAAAACAGCACAGTTACCAAAAATTGAGATTAAGAAACCCGAAAGTATCTATTGTAGGGATATTATAAGCTGTATACAATCTGGTATTTACTACGGTCATATAGGCGAGGCTAAGTACATAATTGAAAACGTGCGTAAAGAGCTGGGCTATACAAACCTTAAAGTAATTGCAACAGGTGGCATGGCAAGGTCTATTGATGAAAAACTAGAGATATTTGATGTGCTAGACCCATTTTTAACCTTTAAGGGGCTTAAAATTATATACGAAAAAAACAAGGCACACTTACAGGAGGCTAAATATGGTTCTGGTAATTGATGTTGGCAATACAAATATGGTTTATGGACTTTATGAGGGGGACGAGCTTTTAAGCACATGGCGTATGTCTACTGAAATGGCCAAAACTGCTGACGAAATAGGAATTACAATTCATTCGTTTTTTGAAGACGAGGGTAAGGACGTAAAAAATGTGGAAGGGGTAATAATAGGCTCGGTTGTGCCTAACATTATGTATTCACTAACACATAGCGTTAAAAAATATATAGGCGTTGAGCCCATGGTTGTAAGTGCAGACATGAAGCTGGATTTGCTTATTGTTCGGGATAATCCAAAAACAGCAGGTGTAGACAGAGTTATTGACTTAGTGGCAGCAAAGGAAATTTACGGTACACCTGCTATAGTTATAGACTATGGCACTGCAAACACCTTTGATGTTGTTAATGAAAAAGGCGAGTTTATAACCGGCTTTATTTCGGCTGGGGTTAAAATATGTGCAGAGGCGTTATATCAAAGAAGTGCGCAACTGCCTAAGGTGGAGTTAGTAGCACCCCAAACCTTTTTGGCAAAGGACACTGTAAGCAGTTTGCAGGTAGGCATTGTTGCAGGACGCATTGGAGAGACTATACACATAATAGAAACCCTTAAAAGGGAACTTAATATTCCAAATGCAAAGGTAATTGCAACAGGGGGATTAGCAAGAATAATTGACCCAGAGGGTGAAATTTTTGATATTTGCGACCCCGTACTTACTCTTACAGGGCTAAAAATTATTTATGAGAAAAACAAAGGACTTTAATTTATGAAAATTGGGAATTTACAACTGGAAAACAATGTGTTTCTTGCACCTATGGCAGGGGTTACAGATATGCCTTTTCGCATTTTATGCAAGGAAATGGGTTGTGGACTGGTATATAGCGAGATGGTAAGTGCCAAGGGTATGTTTTACCAAAGCAAAAATACGGGCAAATTGTTAGAGGTTGACCAACGGGAAAGGCCTGTGGCGTTACAGCTTTTTGGCAGTGAGCCACAAATTATGGCGGACATGGCAAAAACCCTTGAGGATGCACCTGTGGATATTATTGACGTTAACATGGGGTGCCCAGCACCCAAAATAGTGCGTAACGGCGAGGGTAGTGCGTTAATGAAAACGCCAGAACTTGTGGGCGAAATAGTTCACGCCCTTGTAAGTGTGCAGAAAAAGCCTGTAACCATAAAGTTTAGAAAAGGTTTTGATGACAATTGCGTTAATGCCGTTGAGATTGCAAAAATAGCAGAAAAAAACGGTGCATCGGCAGTGGCAGTGCATGGAAGAACCCGTGAACAATATTACAGCGGCAAGGCAGACTGGGATATTATTAAGGAAGTAAAAGCGGCTGTAGAAATACCCGTTATTGGTAACGGCGATATTTTTACACCACAGGATGCTAAGGCTTTAATAGACTATACAGGCTGTGACGCTATAATGGTTGGACGTGGTTCCCAGGGAAATCCATGGATATTTAAACGGATTGTCCACTACCTTGAAACAGGTGAACTTTTACCTGAGCCAACAAGCGAAGAGCGTGCGCAAATGGCACTACGACATGCAAAAATGCTTATTGACTACAAGGGTGAATACACAGGGGTTAGGGAAATGCGTAAGCATTTATCTGACTACACAAAGGGTATGAAGGGTGCGGCGGAAATGCGAGGAAAGATAAACACCGCAATCAGTTTTGAGCAAATTGAAGCAATGATAAAGGAATATTATTTATAATTAAAGAATTTATGTAAAAAGAAAACCTTGAGGGCTTTGCCCTCAAACACCCACAAGGGTTTCCTGTCAGTACTTTGCTTTGCAAAGCTGTCCTACGGACAGATGGCACTTCTTTGCCATTACCACATTGACCCATCTAAACCGCATTTTATGCGGTTTTAGCAAAAGTTTTTGCCTTGCTTTTTTCAAAAAGCAAGTGGGTTTGGGCAACGCCCAAGGTTTTATGATAATTAAAGGCTTCGGGTATTCCCGAGGTCTTTTTATTTGTAAAAAAGCATATACATGTTTTAAAATCATGTGGGAAGTGCTTAAATGAATTTTGCTGAAATTGGGTATATTAAAGACGATGAAAGCCTGTGGATAAGCAGATTTATTCAGAAATTACCAAAACCGTTACAAACAAAATACTTAATGGCTGCTGTTCCGCTTAAAACCGATGAGGTAACAATGCTGGGACAGGATGGCTTAAAAATTACTTTGCCTATTACAAAAAACGAAGAGAACCAAGCACTTCGGGTTAGGGTGCTAAAAAAAGCATGCGCATTGCTTATGGAAAAGAATATAAAGGTTATACTAAACCCCGATAACATTGCTTTTCCGTTTGGCTTTATGGAAGCAAAAGGTGGTTTGGCAAATGCAATTTTTGCAGACCAACTGCTTAAAATTGCGGCACACACAAAAAATATTGACCTTGCAACAGCCGAGGTAGTTCTTATAGACGGCTATAATTTTAATACTGTTGCAGTTCTTGAAGCTATAAAGGCTGAGGTTAACCACCTGAGTATTTACACTTGCCGAAAGGAAGGCCTTAAGGACATACTTAATTCAATTTATGAAGAAACAGGGCTGATTATTGAATGTTTTTCCAGCCCTAAAAGTACACTTATGTCTGAAGGCGATGTTATAATAAATTGCAGTGCAGATATGGAAAACTATGACTATGCCTTTAAACGTGGTAGTGTTTTTATTGAGGCTTCCGGATATTTGGCAAAAGTGGCACGTATGATACAAAAACGTACAGATTTATTTTTCGTAACCAATTTTAAAGCAATTGTTTCCGATGAAGACACGGATGCCCGTGGTATTGAAGCACTTATTTTCATAAAAAACAGTGATTTATATGATGCAATGAAGGGTAAATGTCTGCCTATAGAAGCTAAGAAAATACTGGGTTATATACACAAACCGCAGATGATTGTAAAACAGATAAATCGTTGACAATAGTGGCCTTGTGGGGTATAATTTCATAAACGCTTAGGAGAACACTCTGTAAAACAGGGTGTTCCTTATATTTGTCAGTCAGAATAAAGAAGGAGTGGAGTAGATGTCAGAAAGGAAAGTTGTTTTGACATATGAAGGCCTCAAGAAAAGAGAAGAGGAACTTGAAGAGTTAAAAACCGTTAGAAGAAAAGACGTGGCTGAAAAAATTAAAGAAGCCAGAGGACAGGGCGATTTATCCGAAAATGCCGAATATGACTCCGCAAAAGAGGAGCAGGCTGAAATTGAAGCAAGAATTGTTTTCCTTGAAAAAATGCTTCGTAATGCAGAAGTTATTGATGAAGAAGAAGTTAGTAAAGATGTGATCAGCGTAGGCTGTACGGTTAGACTTTTTGATGTAGAGTTTGATGAAGAGGTTGATTACACAATAGTTGGCTCTGCCGAGGCTGATCCTATGGATGGAAAAATATCCAATGAGTCCCCTGTTGGTATGGGTCTATTGGGGCATAGAACCGGTGAATCAGTAATTATTTCAGCACCTGAAGGCGAAATAGAGTTTAAGGTAATTGAGATACTTAACGGTAACAAATAAGGAGGAACCAAAAGTGGCACAGAATACAAATGACGAGCCAATGGAAGTTCAGGTAAGCCAAGAAGAACTTAGTGAACTTTTAAAGGTAAGAAGAGAAAAACTTGACAAATTGCAGGAAGAGGGCAGAGACCCCTTTGAGATAGTTCAGTACCCTGTAGACAAACACAGCGACGAAATAGTTGAAAACTATTCGGAACTTGAGGGCAAGGAAGTAACTATTGCTGGCCGACTTATGGCAAAACGTATTATGGGTAAAGCTAGTTTCTGTAATGTTCAGGACAGAAATGGCAAAATGCAGGCATACGTTAGCCGTAACGATATTGGAGAGGAAAGCTATGCTGATTTTAAAAAATATGACATCGGCGACATTGTTGGTGTGAAGGGTACTGTTTTCACAACAAAAATGGGCGAAATCTCAGTTCATGCCACAGAGGTAGTGCTTCTTAGCAAAAGCCTTCAAATTTTACCAGAAAAATTCCATGGCCTAAAAGACCAGGAATTAAGATACCGTCAAAGATACATGGACCTTATTGTTAATCCTGAAGTTAAGGACGTTTTCTTCAAACGCTCTGCAATTATAAGGGAAATAAGAAATTTCCTTGACACAAAAGGCTTCCTGGAGGTTGAAACACCTGTATTGCAAACAATTGCAGGCGGTGCATCTGCAAGACCTTTTATTACACACCACAATGCGCTGGATATTGATATGTACTGTCGTATTGCCCTTGAGCTTCCGCTTAAAAGGCTTATTGTTGGTGGATTTGAAAGAGTGTATGAAATTGGACGTGTATTTAGAAACGAGGGTGTGTCTGTAAGACATAACCCAGAGTTTACTTTGATGGAACTTTATCAGGCATACACCGATTACAACGGAATGATGGACATTACAGAGGGTATGTTTAGGTATGTAGCGCAGGCTGTTAACCAAAAATTGACAGTGAACTACGGTGGATATGAAATTGACCTTGAAAAACCTTTCGCAAGGCTTACTATGGTGGATGCGGTTAAGCAGTTCGCTGGTGTAGACTTTGACGAAATTAAAGATACAGCAGAGGCTAAAGCTATTGCTAAGGAAAAACATGTTGAATTTGAGGCACGTCATGAAAAAGGCGATATTTTGAACCTTTTCTTTGAAGAATTTGTTGAGAAGAACCTTATTCAGCCTACATTTATTATGGATTATCCTGTTGAAATTTCCCCGCTTACAAAAAGAAAGCCATCTAAGCCTGAATATACAGAGCGTTTTGAACTTTTTATTGTAGGACGTGAGTATGGAAATGCATATAGCGAGCTTAATGACCCTGTTGACCAGAGAAATCGATTTGAACATCAGGAGGCTATGCGTGCCGCAGGCGACGATGAAGCCAATATGATTGACGAAGACTTTTTGTGTGCCCTTGAATATGGCATGCCTCCAACAGGAGGACTTGGCATTGGCATTGACAGATTTGTAATGCTACTTACAGAATCTGTTTCCATTAGGGACGTAATTCTTTTCCCAACAATGAAGCCTTTACAGTAAAAAATATATTAACAAAAAGGAGTGGTTTATGCCACTCCTTTTTTTGTAGAAAAAAAGATTTTACTATTGACAAATGATGTTGGTAAGTGGATAATAATAAATGTAAACATATTACGAAAGATGTTCGTTATTAACGAAACAAGGAGCTGAAAGCTAAATGGCAAATTCTGAAGGCGTAGTAATCCAGTCGGTAGCCAGAGCAATGGATATACTGGAGCATTTCAGCAGAAAAAAAGATATGGGTATTTCGGAAATTTCGGAATGCATGGGTCTTAGCAAAAGCACAGTATACGGACTTGTTAACACATTGGTTACCTATGGGTATCTGGAACAAAATTGTGAAACCAAAAAGTATAAGTTAGGTATGAAGCTTTTTGAAATGGGTTGTACAGTTGAAAAGCGTATGGATTTACGCAATGAGGCAAGACCTTTTTGCGAAAAAATATCCAAAATATACGGTCAAACTGTGCATCTTGCTACTCATTACGAGGGTGAAGTTGTATATATTGACAAGTTTGATATGCCTGATTTTCTTATTACCTATTCACAGGTGGGCAAACGTGCACCTATGAGTTGCACTGGGGTTGGTAAGGCTATGCTTGCGTATCTGCCATGGGAGTATGTGAAAAAATACATACTTTCTAAGGGGTTTTCAATTAAAACACCTAAGTCTATTAAAGATGAAACAGCACTTGCACAAAACCTTGAAACCGTTAGACTTAGGGGATTTGCAATGGACGATGAGGAAATTGAGATAGGGCTTAAATGCGTTGCGGCACCAATATTTAACTATAAAAAAGAGCCTGTTGCGGCTATCAGTTTATCGGGTATGGCAAACAGAATGACTGATGAAGTGATAGTGGAAATGGCGCGTGATGTTATAAATTGTGCGGCGGATATATCTTATCAGCTTGGTTACAGAGGATAAAAAACAAATGATTTAGTGTAGGTATAGTGAAACAGTAAGGGTTTAGTGTTTAAATATGAAGGGAGTTTAGAAAATGGAAGACAGAATTAAAGTTGGTATTATCGGCCCTGGTAATATCGGAACAGACCTTATGTATAAGGTAATGAAAAGCAAACATCTTCAAATGCACTTTATGACAGGTATTGTTGAGAGTGAGGGCTTAGTAAGAGCTGAAAAAATGGGATTTAAAACCTCTACAGGCGGTGTTCAGGCTGTGGCAGATGACCCTGATGTAAAAATTGTTTTTGATGCAACACTTGCAAGTGCTCACCTTGTAAATGCACCTATACTTAAAGCGGCAGGCAAAATTGCTATCGATATGACACCAGCGGCTGTTGGCCCATACGTAGTACCTTGCGTAAATCTTGATAAATTACAGGATGTAGACAACTTTAACATGGTTACATGTGGTGGACAGGCTACTATTCCTATTGTAAATGCTATTAACGAAGTGGCAGATGTAGAGTATGCTGAAATTGTTGCCAGCCTTTCTTCAAAAAGCGCAGGCCCTGGAACAAGAGCAAGCATTGACGAGTTTACACAGACCACAAGAAAAGGACTTGAAACAGTTGGCGGTGCAGACAAAGCAAAGGCAATTATTGTTCTTAACCCTGCAGAGCCAGCAGTTATGATGTGCAACACAATTTACACAATAGTTAAAAACCCAGATGAAAAAGCAATTATTGAAGCAGTTAACAAAAGAATTGCAGAGGTACAGCAGTACACACCAGGCTATCAGCTTCGTGTTCCTCCTATTATAGAAGGAAATAAGGTAACAGTTATTATTCAGGTTGAAGGCGCAGGTGACTTCCTTCCTAAATATTCAGGAAACTTGGACATCATCAACTCTGCGGCGATTGCAGTTGCTGAAAAGCTTGCTGCAAAGATTTTAAATAAGGAGGAAATTTAAAATGGAAAAACGCAAAATTAACATTGTAGATACAACATTACGTGACGGCAGCCATGCTGTAAGCCATAGCTTTTCTCCTGAACAGGTAACAGCTATTGCAGGCGGACTTGACAAGGTTGGCGTAAGCATTATTGAATGTGCTCACGGCGACGGCATTACAGGCTCAACTATTAACTACGGTTTTTCTAAATACAACGAAATGGATTTAATTAAAGCCGCAAGCAAAGTAATTAAAAATGCAAAGCAGTGTATTCTTCTTATACCGGGCATTGCTACTATAGAAGACCTTGAAGAAGCTTATGAAAACGGCGCAAGAGTAGTTAGAGTTGCGACGCACTGCACAGAGGCAGATGTAGGTATTCAACATATTCAGGCCGCTAAAAAAATGGGCATGATGGCTGTTGGTTTCCTTATGATGGTGCATATGGCGAGCCCTGAAAAGTTACTGGAACAGGCTAAAATTTTTGAAGCCGCTGGTGCAGACTATATTAACCTTGCAGATTCATCAGGACATTTATTACCTAGTGAAGTTACAGATAGAGTAAAAGTTCTTGTTGAAGGCTTAAACATACCCGTAGGTTTCCATGCACACAATAACCTTGGTCTTGCAATTGCAAACTCCATTGCCGCTGTAGAGGCAGGTGCAACCTATATTGATGCAACTTGCCGTGGTCTTGGTGCAGGTGCAGGCAACACCCAGCTTGAAGTTTTAGCCGCTGTTTTTGACAGGCTTGGCTACGACACAGGTCTTGACATTTTCGGTACACAGGATGTGGCAGAGGACATTGTTGAGCCTATTATGCAGCGGCCACAGGTTATTAAAACAGCACCTTTGATGCTTGGTTATGCAGGTGTATACTCCAGCTTCCTTCTTCACACTTACAAGGCGGCAGAAAAATTCAACCTTAACCCAAGGGATATATTAGTAGAGCTTGGCAAACGCAGAATGGTTGGCGGACAGGAAGACATGATTGTTGACGTGGCTTACCAGCTTTCTTTAAAGAAATAACAACGGGCAACCTCCCCTATATTGCCTTTTATTAAAAAAATGACCTTCTTTACTGTTAATTCAGTAGGAGGGTCATTTTTTGTTGAGTCTATTTTTTTATTTGAACAACTGAACAAAGTATGCATATTAAAACAAAACTACGGTGACTACAAAGCGATAGTCAAAATAATACGAGTGCAAATGAAATGTGGAGAATATATCTAAAAAATAGTAATATTTATACTATATTATTTTAAATAATTATGGTAAAATAAAAAAACTACTATACAAAGCGAATAAGACAGTTGGAGGAGAGCATTTTGGGAAAAGATTTGTTTACAGAGATAAGGGTTAAATATAACACTCTTTCTAAAAATCAGAAGATTGTTGCAAACTATATTCTTGAAAATAGAAACAAATGTGTACGAATGACTTTAAGTGAATTGGGGAAAGAATGCAGCTTAAGCGAAACCACCATAATTAGGTTTATTAATAAGCTGGATTATACCTCGTATCAAGATTTTCGCCTTGATATGGCACAGGATTTATCCAGACAAGATGTTGTGGAAAGTGAAGAAACTGCCAAGGATTATCAGGAGATTAAAAGCGACGACAGCATAGAGGAGATTAAGCAAAAGGTGATTTCCATAGCTTCATCAGCTGTATGTGATATAAACAAACTAGTAGATTTGGATAAAATAACCCATGCTACTAAACTTATTGAAAAAGCAAGGCGAATTATGTTTTTTGGTGCAGGTGGTTCTGGCGTCATTGCCACTGACGTGTACCACAAGTTTTTAAGGTGCGGGAAAAATGTAATTAACGAAAGCAACTCACATATTGCACTTATCCATGCTTCTCAGCTTACGGCCGACGATTTGCTTATACTTATATCTCACGAGGGTGAAAGCAAGGAAGTACTGGAGTGTGGCAGGCTTGCACAAAAACAAGGTGCAAAGGTACTGGGTATTACCAGCTATATGAACAGCGATTTGGCTAAGCTTGCAGATTTATGTATATTTAGTTCCACAAACGATTCGGCATACTACACAGATGCAATGGTAAGCCGTCTTGTTCAGCTTGTAATTATGGATATGCTGTTTATTATTATAAGCACAAGGGCAGATGAGGGACATGCTCTAAAAGCTATGGAAGCATCAAGGCTTGCTACCATGGAAATGAAAATACACAACGAGGGGGAATAAGTTTTGCTGGTTAACTTAAAGCAGATATTGGAGGGTACACGTGAGGGGAAACGTGCAATAGGCTCTTTTAATGTATACAGCTTGGAAACTATACAAGGGGTTATTAAGGCGGTAAAAAAAGCCCAAAAGCCTGCAATAATTTCATTTGGTGCCTCTTATTTAAACAATATGAGCCTTAATATGGTTTGCGCTATAGTTAAAGAGTTGGCGGAGGATGCAGGCGTTTATCTTGTACTGCATCTTGACCACTGCCAAAATATTGATATTATAAATGAGGCAATTGAAGCTGGCTTTACATCAGTTATGTATGATGGTTCAGCGTTGGATTTTGAAGAAAATGTTAAAAATACTACACTTGTTTGTAACATGTCACATGCAAAAAATGTGTCTGTTGAGGCAGAACTTGGAAGCCTTGCATTGGGTGAACATTCCAACGAAACGGATATTGACCATGGTGAAAGCTACACAAATCCGCTAAAAGCTAGAGAGTTTGTTGAAAGAACAGGTGTGGACGCCCTTGCAGTATCCATAGGCACGGTGCATGGCATGTATAAGGCCAAGCCAAACATACGGGTGGATATATTAAAGGAAATAGCAAATGAGGTGAATATTCCTTTGGTATTGCATGGCGGAAGCGGAACACCTGAAGAAAAGATTCTGGAATGCATTGAAAACGGCATTTGCAAAATAAATGTAAACACCGAAATATCTCAGTATACTGTTGGCAGTATTGCAAAGCTTTTGCAGGCTGAACCGAACACGCACTTATCCAAATTATCGCTTATAGCAACCGATTATGTTTCGGAGGTTGTCTATAAATATACAACCCTGTTTTCTAATGAGGGGTAGGCTTTGATGTTTAAAGACGTTAAGGCTTAAAAGAAAACAGAAAAAATAATTATAGGAGTGAGGAAATTATGAAAAAAGCAGGTTTTGTAGGTCTTGGAATTATGGGGTCTCCCATGGCTAAAAACTTACTTAAAGGAGGTTGTGAGCTTATGGTTTATGACCTTAACCCAAAAGTGGTTGATGAGTTTGTTGCATTGGGAGCACAAGCAGGTTCGCTTGCCCAAATAGGCAGTGATTGTGAAATTATTTTTACTATTCTGCCTAACGGTGCCATTGTACAAAGCGTATTGTTTGGGGAAAACGGCATTTCTTCTACAATTAAACGTGGTGCGGTTGTTTGCGATATGAGTAGCGTAACACCTACAGAGAGTAAGATTTGTGCCGAAAAGTTGGCACACCTTGGCGTTGGTTTTATTGATTCACCTGTTTCGGGTGGCGAACCTAAGGCAATTGATGGAACACTGGCATTCATGGCAGGTGGAACTGGGCAGGATTTTGATAAATTACAGCCATACATGGATATTATGGGTGCCAGTGCACTTTTAATTGGGCCAACAGGCAGTGGTTCAATAACAAAGCTTACAAATCAGGTGATTGTGAACCTTACAATTGCAACAGTATCCGAGGCATTTGTTTTGGCAGCGAAAGCAGGGGCAGACCCTGTTAAGGTTTATCAGGCAATTAGGGGTGGACTTGCAGGCAGTACTGTTTTGGATGCAAAAATACCGATGATTGTAGAACGTAATTTTAAACCAGGCGGCAAAATTTCCATTAACCACAAGGATATTAAAAATGTAATGGCAACAGCCCACGATATTGATGTTCCTATGCCTTTAACTGCACAGCTTTTTGAAATTATGCAGGCGCTTAAGGTTAGCGGACATATGGATGACGACCACGGCGGAATTGTTCAGTATTTTGAACAGCTTGCGGGGGTTGAAGTTAAGAAGATACAGGATTAAAAAACCTTGGGCGTTGCCCAAACAAGACCGAGGACAAACCTTGGGCGTTGCCCAAACCCACTTGCTTTTTGAAAAAAGCAAGGCAAAAACTTTATTAAAACCGCATAAATATGCGGTTTTAGATGGATAAGGATGAAATCTAAAGTTATGTACAGTCTTAAGGTTCTCACAGAAAGCGAATGCTTTCAGTTATGGGTCGAGGTGGCAATGGCAAAGAAGTGCCATCTGTCCGCAGGACAGCTTTGCAAAGCAAAGTGCTGACAGGAAACCCTTGTGGGGTATGGGGCAAAGCCCCATGGTTTTGACTTTGAATTCAGGGCAAAGCCCCATGTTTTGATATATATATATAAGGAGAGAAAAAAATGATAGAGGTTAAACCATTGGATGTAAAAATCCTTTCTTCTTTCAAGGCTGTAGACGAAGCGCAGGTAAACGAAATGCTTGCCAAAGCTTTAAATGGTCTTAACAAAAAAATTGTAGTGCTTGATGACGACCCAACAGGTGTGCAGACGGTAAATAATGTTTCCGTTTACACCGATTGGTCGGTGGAAACCCTTAAACAGGGCTTTAACGAGGACAAAAGCATTTTCTTTGTTCTTACAAATTCCCGTGGTCTTACGGTTGCCCAAACAACCCAGGCACACAAGGAAATGGCTGTAAATATCTATGAGGCGGCTAAGGCGTGTGGCAAGGAATACATAATGATCAGCCGAAGCGATTCTACATTAAGGGGCCATTATCCTCTTGAGCCAAGGCTTCTTAAAGAAGGTACAGAGAAACTTACAGGCAAGAAAATTGATGGCGAAATTATGTTTCCTTTCTTTAAAGAAGGCGGACGCTTTACAATAAACAATATACACTATGTTAAAGAGGGCGATGTGCTTACACCAGCAGGTATGACGGAGTTTGCAAAGGATAAATCTTTTGGTTATACGGCAAGCCACTTGGGCGAATATTGTGAAGAAAAATCCAAAGGGGAATACAAGGCAGAAGATATGACTTATATATCCCTTGAGGAAATAAGAAACCTTGACATTGATGGGATTGTTAAAAAACTTGTGGGTGTAAATAACTTTGACAAGGTAATTGTAAATGCAGTTGACTATGTTGATGTAAAAATATTTGCCATTGCCTTTTGTAAGGCGGTTGCAGCTGGCAAGGAGTTTATGTTCCGCAGTGCGGCGGCTATTACAAAGGTGCTTGGCGGTGTTGCCGACAAGACACTGCTTACAAGGGATGAACTTGTGGCAAAAGGAAACACAAACGGTGGGATTGTTTTAATAGGTTCTCATGTAAAAAAGACAACTCAGCAGTTTGAAGAGCTTAAAAATTGCAAGTATCCACTAGAATTCATTGAATTTCACGCACATAGAGTGCTGGAAGACGGTGGTCTTGCAGATGAGGTTAAAAATGTAGTGGCAAAGGCAGAGGAATTTATATCTAAAGGGAAATCGGTGGTAGTGTATACAAGTCGAGAGCTTGTTGATCTTGATACAAACGACAAAGACAAAATTCTTGAAGCCTCAGTTGCTATTTCAGATGCGGTTACAAGCGTCATTGGAAATCTATCTATTAAGCCGAACTTTATTATTGCAAAGGGCGGTATCACCAGCAGTGATGTTGGAACAAAGGCGTTGCGTGTTAAAAGAGCCACGGTTATGGGGCAGATTAAACCTGGAATACCTGTATGGATGACAGGGGAGGAAAGCAAATTTCCTAAAATGCCATACGTTATCTTCCCTGGAAATGTAGGAGAGATCACAACCTTGAAAGAAGCAGTGGAAACCCTGATGGGAGAAGATTAGAAAAATTTTAAGCCGTGGAGAGTTTCTCTTTACGGCATTTATTTTATCAGCATGATTAAATGTGCTAAAATGTTTAACATACTAAACGTGTTTAAACATAAATAGACGTGTCGGTTTTGGCAGATTTTTGGATTGTATTTGTGCCAAAACAATACCTTTTATCCTATTAAAATCTATTGTTCAAATTGTATACATTCTAGTTAAGAAGCTATTGATATTTTTGCAAAGTGGCATTTTTGAAAAAACTGTACTTTTGGCACGCATTTTGCTATAATTAATAGGTGCTTAGTAATTTTAATTACGAATTTGGACAGGATACCAAAAGGAGGAGTATTATAATGAAAAAGAAAATCACAGTACCCGACATTTTAGCTTGCAAAGGCCAAAGTAAAGTTCCTACAATGATTACATGCTACGATTACACAAATGCAAAATTGGTTGACGAAAGTGATATTGACATGATTCTTGTGGGTGACTCAATGGGTATGACAATGTTGGGCTACAAAGGCACAGTTGGGGTTACTCTTGATGACATTATTTACCACACAAAGCACGTGGTTGCTGGTGCGCCTAATACATTCGTTATTGGTGATATGCCTTTTGGTTCTTACAATATAAGCCTTGAGGATGCTGTTAGAAGTGCGAACAGAATTTTTGTAGAGGGTGGATGCGACTGTGTTAAGCTTGAGGGCGGAACAGACGTAGCACCTGTTATTAAAGCAATTGTTAAAGCTGGAATTCCCGTTTGCGGTCATATTGGTCTTACACCTCAAACTGCTGCAATGATGGGTGGTTTTAAAGTACAGGGCAAGAGCCTTGAAGCAGCACAGGAACTTCTTGACAGCGCAAGAGCCATTGCTGAAGCAGGGGCATTTATGGTAGTGCTTGAGGGTATACCTGCAATGGTTGCTAACGCAATTACAGAAAAAATTTCAATTCCTACAATGGGTATTGGTGCTGGTGCAGGTTGCGATATGCAGGTGCTTGTTGCACAGGACATGCTTGGAATGAACGAATGGGTACCAAAGTTTGCAAAAAAATATGCAGACCTTCATTCAATTATTATTGGTGCTTACAACGAATATGCAAAGGAATCCACAGAAAGAGTTTTCCCTTCAGAACCTTACCAGTATAATGCAAAAATTGAAGGCATTGAAAACCTTAAATAAATTACAAAAAAACGTTTAAGATATTAATACGGCGGGGGCCGATTAATTATAGAAAATAAGAGCTTATATTTTAGGAGGAAAAAAGTGATGGCAGATTTTTTATCAGATATTGAAATCGCTCAGAGAGCGGAAATGCAGGTAATTAACAAAATAGCTGACAAGGCTGAAATTCCTGACAAATACGTAGAAAACTACGGTAAGTACAAAGCAAAAATTGACTACAGATATTTACAGAACGAACTTAGCGGCGAAAAAGATGCAAATCTTATTCTTGTAACAGCTATTAACCCAACACCAGCAGGTGAAGGTAAAACAACTACAACGATCGGTCTTGGCGATGCTCTTAGCAAAATGGGTAAAAAGACGATGATTGCTTTAAGAGAGCCTTCTTTAGGACCAGTTTTTGGTGTTAAGGGCGGTGCTGCTGGCGGCGGTTATGCACAGGTAGTACCAATGGAAGATATCAACCTTCACTTTACAGGCGATTTCCATGCGATTGGTGCAGCTAACAACCTTCTTGCGGCTATGCTTGACAACCATATTCACCAGGGTAATACTCTTGATATCGACCTTAAGAGAATTACATGGAGAAGAGCAGTTGACATGAACGACAGACAGCTTAGAAACATCACAGACGGTCTTGGCGCTAAAGTTGATGGCGTTGCTCGTCAGGATGGTTTCGACATTACAGTTGCTTCTGAAATCATGGCTGTTTTCTGCCTTTCAAGTGATATTATCGACATGAAAGAAAGACTTGCTAAAATGGTTGTAGCTTACAACAGAAAAGGCGAGCCTGTAACATGCGGTCAGTTAAATGCACAGGGCGCTATGGCAGCTTTATTAAAGGATGCGCTTAAGCCAAACCTTGTACAGACACTTGAAGGTACACCTACATTTATCCACGGTGGTCCTTTTGCTAACATCGCTCACGGCTGTAACAGCGTTATTGCAACAAAAATGGCTTCAAAAATTGCAGATTACGTTGTAACAGAGGCAGGCTTCGGCGCTGACCTTGGTGCAGAAAAATTCATCGATATCAAATGCCGTTTATCAGGTCTTAAACCAAAGGCAGTTGTTATTGTAGCTACAGTTAGAGCATTAAAATACAACGGCGGTGTTGCTAAGGCAGACCTTAACAACGAAAACCTTGAAGCACTTGAAAAAGGGCTTCCTAACCTTCTTAAGCATGTTGAAAATGTTACCCAGGTTTACGGCTTACCAGCAGTAGTTGCAATCAATGCTTTCCCAACAGACACTAAGGCAGAGCTTGACCTTGTTGCTAAGAAGTGCGGAGAACTTGGCGTAAACGTAGCACTTTCAGAAGTATGGGCTAACGGCGGTGCTGGTGGTGTTAAGCTTGCTGAAGAAGTATTAAAGCTTATTGAAGAAGGCAAAGAACACACATATGTTTATGATACAAACCTTACAATTAAAGAAAAAATTGATGCTATTTGTAGAAGAGTATATGGCGCTGATGGTGCAGACTATGCTCCGGCTGCTAATAAGCTGATTGCTGAGTTTGAAAAGCTTGGCTTTGGCAAATTACCAATTTGTATGGCTAAAAACCAGTATTCTTTAACAGATGACCAGACAGTTCTTGGCAGACCTACAGGCTTTAGAGTTACTGTAAGAGATTTAACTATTTCTGCTGGTGCAGGCTTTATTGTTGCCCTTACAGGTACAATTATGAAAATGCCAGGACTTCCTAAAGTTCCAGCTGCTGAAAAAATTGATGTTGATGTTGACGGTAAAATCAGCGGATTATTCTAAGAAGCAAGGAGAATATGAAAATGGGACAAGTTATTAAAGGTAAGCCAGTAGCGGATGCAATTACCGAAAGCCTTGTGAAAGACGTTGAGGCGTTAAAGGCAAAAGGGATTGCACCAAAGCTTAAAATAGTAAGAGTAGGCGCAAGAGAAGATGACTTGGCTTACGAAAGAGGCGCTTTAACAAGAATGGGCAAATGTGGTATACTTGCAGAAGTTTTAGAACTTCCCCTTGATGTTGCACAGGCTGATTTTGTTAAAGAGTTAAAGGCAGTGAATGATGACCCAACAGTACATGGTATTTTGCTTTTCAGACCACTGCCAAAGCAGCTGAACATGGACGAAATTAAGTTTGTTATTGAACCCGTTAAAGATATTGACTGCATGAACCCAATGAATGCGGCAAAGATTTTTGAAGGGGACAAAACAGGCTACCCACCATGTACTTCACAGGCATGCGTGGAAATTCTTGACCACTATGGCATTGAACTTCAGGGCAAAAAAGTTGCAGTTGTTGGAAGAAGTATGGTTGTAGGCAAACCACTTGCAATGCTTCTTTTAGAAAAAAACGCAACAGTTACCGTGTGCCACAGCCGTACAACAGATTTACCTGGGGTATGCCGTGATGCAGAGGTGGTAGTTGCCGCTGTTGGTAAAGCCGAAATGGTTAAGGGCGACTTCATTAATGAAGGCGCAGTTGTTATAGACGTAGGTATTAATGTAAATGCAGAAGGAAACCTTTGCGGTGACGTTAAGTTTGACGAATGTGTTGACAAAGCATCTATGATTACACCTGTTCCAGCCGGCGTAGGCTCTGTTACAACAAGTGTACTTGCTAAGCATGTTGTTAAAGCATGCAAAATTATCAACAATCTTTAAGTAAGATATATTTAATCGAAAACTTAATATATAGGAGGGGAATTATTTCCTCGTCTTTAGGTTTACTGCATGTGCTGCCGAGTTACTTGAACTTCATACAAAAGTGAAGTGGTTGCGGTTTGTGTGTGCTTTAAGCCCAGAGTGATATATTGCGATTTGCGGATGTCCTTTGGGATATCCGCATTTTTGATTGAATTGGCGAAAAACAATTTAAACAAAAATTAGGAGGCAATAAAAATGAGTAATTATTTTAAAGAGGCAACACTGGAAATAAAGAAAACAAGAACCTTAACGGGTGCGGCATTGGCAACGGCATTCACCGTTGTTGTAGACTTTTTTAGGCTTGTATTTACCCAAACCATGGAAATTACCTTTGGTTTTTTGGGTTTAGTAGTTGCAGGAATGCTTTATGGCCCTGTTGTTGGTGGATTAGTTGGAGGCATGGCAGATATTATTGGTTATGTTTTAAGACCAACAGGAGCATTTTTCATTGGCTTCACACTAAACAATATAATTAGCGGTGTTATTTATGGGTTATTCCTTTATAAAAAGGAACCATCTTTAAAACGCTTGGCACTGGCACTTTTAACTGAAAATATAATTGTAATTTTGATATTGACACCTATCTGGCTGAACATAATGTATGGGTCATCCCTTTTTGCTATTGCAAGAGTGATAAGATGTATAGTTTTATTCCCAATTAAGCTGATTGCAATGCGTGCAATCTGTAAAGCAATTACAGCAGCAAAATTAGGCAACAAGGCGGTATAACATATAGCCAAGGCGGTATAACATATAGCTAGAGCGGTATAACATATAGCATATATAGGTCAAGACCCCTGAGACACTGCTTGATGGGGTCTTTATTTTAGGAAGGATGGATATTTAATGAACTTATCACAAGTAAATTGCGATGTTTTTGCTGAAAAATTAGCCTCAAAAGAGCCAGTACCAGGTGGCGGCGGAGTTGCAGCACTTGTTGGCTCACTTGGTGTAGCCTTAGCTACTATGGTTGCAAATTATTCTATTGGCAAAAAGGCATTTTTAGGCAAGGAAGCTAAACATCAAGAAATTATTGATAAAAGCACCGATTTAAGAATTAAACTTCTTTCACTTATTGATGAAGATGCTGAAAATTTTGAGCCACTTTCAAAGGCTTATGGTCTTCCTACATCTACAGATGAAGAAAAAGCAGAAAAAGAAAAAGTTCTTCAAGCGGCACTAAAGGTTGCGGCAGATGGCCCAATTAAAATGGTTGAGTATGTATACGAGGCGATTAAACTTCAAGAAGAACTTGTGGATTTATCTACAAAAATTATTATCAGCGATGTTGGCTGTGGCGTGCAAATGCTTAAAGCCGCTTTATACAGTGCAAATCTTAACGTAGTAGTTAACATGAACTTAATTAAAGATGAAGCATATGTAGCAGAGGTAAGTGCAAAAACAAGCAAAATGGTTACAGAAGGTGCGGCAATTTGTGATGCTGTATTTGATAAAGTGGTAAAAGTGTTAGGTTAATCAAAAATGAAGCTAAAATCAAAACCTTGGGCGTTGCCCAAACCCACTTGCTTTTTGAAAAAAGCAAGGCAAAAACTTTTATTAAAATCGCATATTTATGCGGTTTTAGATGGGTCAAGGTGGCAATGGCAAAGACATGCTATCTGTTGGCAGGACAGCGTTGCAAAGCAAAGTGCTGACCAATGCAAGGGCAAAGACATGCCCTCTGTCCATACCCTTGTAGGTGTTTGAGGGCAAAGCCCTCAAGGTGTTGACTTTTAATCCCCTTGCTTTGGCAAACATGAAGTTTGTTAAAGTAAGGGGATTTTTTGTTCTCTTTTAATAGGTATTTACAGTGGTGTTTGCTGTTAATTTAAAGAGAGTTCATATTTTATTCATATAATAGTAGTAAAATATGTTATTATTCAGTATAATAGAGGCATTGGAAAAAAATCAATAAATGATTTTGGAGGGAAAAACATTGATTGAGGTTAATAACTTAGTAAAAAATTATGGGAAATATGAAGCGGTGAAAGATATTTCTTTTAAGGTAGAGGACGGCGAGGTGTTGGGATTTTTAGGCCCTAACGGTGCAGGTAAGTCCACAACAATGAATATTATTACAGGCTACATTTCTGCTACCAGTGGAGAAGTGAAGATTGGTGGATATGATATTCTTAAAAATCCTAGCGAGGCTAAAAAAAGAATAGGCTATCTGCCCGAAATTCCACCTGTTTACATTGATATGACGGTAACGGAATATCTTACCTTTGTGGCTGACCTTAAAGGGGTCAAAAAGGCAGAGGTTAAGGAAATGCTTACAGATATAATGGAAAAAATTAAAATTACCCATGTATCTGGCAAACTAATAAAAAACCTTTCTAAAGGCTATAGACAGCGTGTTGGGCTGGCACAGGCAATGGTGGGATATCCAGATGTGCTTATATTGGACGAGCCTACGGTAGGTTTAGACCCTAAGCAGATCATTGAAATAAGGGATGTAATTCATGAATTAGGCAAAACCCACACAATTATTTTAAGCTCCCATATTTTGTCGGAAATAAGTGCAGTGTGCAACCGTGTTATGATTATAAATAAGGGGCAGATTGTTGCCAGTGATACACCCGAGGGACTTTCTGCAAAACTTAGCCAAAACCGCTATAGGGTTAGGCTTAGGGGTGACGAAAATTTGGTGCTTGAGGCATTTAAAGCCAATGAAGGCGTTGCGGTTGCACGTCTTGCCCCAAGCGATGAAGAAGGTACATGCGATATCCTTCTTGAGGGTGCTGATGGTTACGATATAAGAGAAATTGCGTTTGAAGTTTCGGTTAAACATAAATTCGTTTTACTGCTGATGAAAAGTGAAAAAATGTCCCTTGAGGACGTATTTTTACAGGTTACCGAAAACGAACCTGTTGCAGAGGAAGTACCAGAACCCAAAGCTGACGAAAATACAGAAGAAACACCTAAGGAGGCAGAGGAGTAATTATGAAGGCTATTTACAAAAGAGAAATGAAGATGTATTTCAACTCTATGACAGGCTACGTGTTTGTTGCTTTTTTTGTGTTGATTACAGCAATTTATTTTTCTATGACCAATATTTTGGCTATGAGTCCCGAGTTTGAATATGTATTCAGCTCGGTTATTATGATGTTTTTAATTTTAGGGCCAATGCTAACAATGCGTTTGTTAACAGAGGAAACACGCCATAAAACAGACCAGCTTTTGCTTACCGCACCTGTAAGTATATCGGGAATTGTACTTGGTAAGTATCTTGCGGCAGTAACGGTGTTTATGATTGCACTTATAATAACAGCAATTTTCCCTGCAATTCTTTCTGTGTATGGAACCATTGCCACAGCGCAAATAATAGGTTCATACTTTGGATTTTTTCTTTTAGGAAGTGCCTTTATTGCAATAGGCCTATGGATTTCCTCTCTTACAGATAATCAAATTGTAGCAGCGGTAGGAACTTTTGTTGCAATATTTTTGTTGCTTATGGTGGAAAATATTGTTTCTTCGGCATCAGGCTCGGCTACGTTTTCACTTCTGTTTGCCGTTATTTTGGCAGTCCTTATTGCTTTATATTTTTATAACAACACAAAAAGTAAAGCATATTCAGCAGGCGTATTTGGTGCCTTAGCCCTACTGATTGCTGTAGCATATGTTATTAGGCCAACTCTTTTTGATGGCTTTGCGGGTAAGGTTGCATCCATGTTTGCGGTGCTTACACGATACAATTATTTTGCTATGGGCATTTTTGATTTATCTGCAGTAGTTTATCTGGTTTCTTTCATAGCGGTGTTTCTGTATTTTACAGTGCGTGTTATTGAAAAGAAGCGTTGGTCTTAAGAAGGGGGTAGCCAAATGAAGGACGAAAAGAATAAATCATTATTGAAATATGGTGGCTATGCCTCGGTAATGACTGCTGTTGTAGTTATTGCGGCAATTGTTTTAAACATGGTGGCAAGCCAGCTTAATATAAAATTTGACCTTACAAAAAACAAGCTTTATACAATATCTGAAGATACGATCAGCCTTTTACAGGGGCTTACGGAAGATGTTAACATTTATTCGGTGTATGCAGATGGTGAGGAAATATCTATTGTAACTGAAATTTTAGATAGATATGCCTCAAATTCTAAGCATATCATAGTTGAAAATGTAGACCCATACAAAAATCCCCAGTTTGCGGCTAAGTATGTACAAAATGGAGATTCAATAGCCATTGGCTCAGTTGTGGTTTCTACTGCAAATGGATATAAGATTATATCCGAAAGTGACCTTGCAGACGTTTACGTAAGCCAGGACACAGGGGAAAGCTATATGCAGGGGATTAAGCTGGAAAGCGTGCTTACAGGGGCAATACGAAGCCTTACAAGCGGTGAAAGCAATGCTGTTTATGCCCTTACAGGTCACAATGAGGCAACTGTATATGACGACCTTATAACTGAAATGGAGTACGGTGGATATTCCCTTAAAGACCTTAATTTGGTTACAGAGGGTTCAATACCTCAAGATTGTAGTATTTTGATTATAAATGCACCAGCTACAGACATAACAGACAGCGAAATTAAGCTAATAAGTGAGTATATGGATAATGGCGGACGTGTGTTTATAACACTTGCTATTACCTTAGAGAAAACGCCGAATTTGGATTCGCTTTTGGCTAATTACGGTATTGCAGACAGCAGAAGAATGGTTATTGAAGGTAGTGCAGACTATGTATATCAGCAAAATCCATACTATATTGTGCCACAGTTGAGTGTAGAGCATCCTGTTTCAACACGGTTAAGCGAAACAAAAACAAGTGCATTTATTCCTTTTTCAGTGGCAATAAATACCCTTGATGTAGTACGAAGCACAGTTGAAGTTACACCTTTTGCTACTACCTCTCCATACGCCTATAGTAAGGCACTGGAGCAAATGAGTTCCTATGAAAAAGCTGAAACCGACCCACAAGGACCGTTTAACATTGGTGTTACCGTTACAGATGTAGACAAGGCGGGCAATGAAGAAGGAGTTAAGCTTGTAGTATTCGGCGCAGAAACTGTTATGGAAAGTGATATAAACGCTATAGTAAACGGTGGAAACTATGGTGTGGTAATGAACGCAATAGACTGGCTTATGGGTAATGATACATTATCACGTTCAAAAAGCCTTGGTGCAGAGGACTATTTACAGCTTACCCAAAGCAAGGCAATTGTAATTATGTTTGTAAGTGTAATCCTTATTCCTCTTTGTATTCTTGTTGCAGGTATCGTTGTAGTAGTAAGGAGGAAAAACCGATGAGTATTATGTTTTTAGGAAGTATAGTGGTTGGAGTTATTGCATTAATAGCAGTATTCGCAGTTGTTTTGGCAGTAACAGGAGGTAAAAACAAATGAGCAGTCAAAAGCGAAATTTGATAATTGGGATTTTAGCTATTGTTGTGCTTGGTGGTGTTTATGCAGTTATGAACATGCCAAAGGGTAGTGCGGCAGACGATACTGCAGAAGTAGACGGGAGCTATATCAGCTACTTTCCTCGGTTAAAGGCATCACAACTTACAATAAAGGCTGACGGAGAGGAAAATACCTTTGTTAAGGACGGCGTTAATTGGGTTATTCAAGGTAAAGAAAGCATTGGACTTGTGCAGATTTCCGTTGACCAGCTTATAGCCTATGCAAAAAATCTTGAATATTCAAAGATTTTAGCGGATAACCGTGACGGCAGTGGGGAATTTGGGCTGGATGATGGTAACCACATTGCCATAACAGGTGAGGACGGCACAATTATTGATATTACTGTTGGTGATGAAACGGTGGATGGTGCAGGGTACTACGTTGTTGCCCAAGGGGATGAGCATATTTACCTTGTGGAAGCAGAGGCAGGTTCAGCCTTGAAAAAAAACACGAATGACCTACGTGACAGATACCCACAGTATGTTGATTATGATAACAGCACATATGTTAAGGTTAAGAAAGGTGATGGCACAGAGTATTCCATAGAGCCTAACCCAAATGGAGCATTAACCGAAGGGTACGGCGAATATATACTTACAGGGGCGTATACAAACCCCATGCCAATAGTTACCGAGAAATTGACGGATACCATTGGTGAACCATTATATAACATATATGCACAGGAATTTATTGATGCCCCACAGGATTTAGCAACCTATGGTTTAGATGTACCGCAGATGGTTATATCTGCTGCCGATGCCAATAAAAATGAATGTGTAATAGAAATTGGCAAGGCGGCGACGGCAACAACAGTATATGCAAAGTTCAGCGGCAAGGATTATATTTGTACTGTTAGCAAAGAAAATATAGAAAAAATTTACAATGCAAAACTTTTTGATATTATTGGCAAGTACCTTGTTACCGAAGCTGCTACTGATCTTAAGGAAATTAAGGTTGTGGCGGAGGGCATTACAGCTACTTTTGTTATAGATTCTGCCAATGACAAGGTTAGTTTTAATGGCAAGGATACACCTACAGTAGATTTTTCTGAAGTTTATAAGCAGATTTCGGCACTTACGGCTGACGGTGAGGTTAAGGGAGCCTTTGGCGATGAAGAAGTGCTTATAAGCCTTACAAAGATAGACGGAGAAACAGAAACTTTGAGATTTTTTGCATATGACGATAATTATTATGCAGTAGAGGTTAATGGTGTAACGGAGTTTTTGACAGGTAAAAAAGCAATAGAATTGGTTAAATATGCGGTAAACAGTTTGAAATAAAATAAAAGGCGGTATTTTCAAAATATGAAAATGTCGCCTTTTTTAATGTATTAAAGGTTAGAGTATAGTCAATAGCTGGTTTTTTATATTCTCAACTACATCCTCTAGCGGATTTTTAATTCCGTCATCACCTGAGGCCTTAACATAGCTTAGTCCTGGCATAGAATTTGCCTCACATAAATAGTACTTGTTGTCGTTACCTAAAAGAAAATCTACACTGCCAAGATTGATGCTTAATGTATTAGCTATGCCTTGTGCTGTGGCAAGAAGGTGGGTAGGTGGTGTTACAAACTGCAAATGACCGCCTGTGGCTAGGTTGCTTTTAAACTCTGTGTCGTTTATCCGAACAAATGAGGTCATCACTTGTCCGCCGCAGAAAATAATTCGTAAATCCTTGCCACGGGAAGGAGCAATATATTCTTGCAGAAGTATTTCGTCGTCATAAGTAGCCTGAAAATGCGCAACTATGCGGGTTAGGTGACTGTGGTTTTGTGCTAATTCTACACCGGTGCCTTTTGCACCATGGTTAATTTTAATAACCATGGGAAAGCCTATGGTTTGGGTCAAAAAATCCTCTTTCAGGCTTGGGTGGAACAATATGGTTTTGGGCAGTAAAGCGGTTTTTACCTTTTCGCGTACCAGGTGAAAGCTTTTAAGCTTGTCACAGGTGTCTATAAGGCAGGCATAAGTGTTTATGCAAAGAACGCCCATACTCTCCAACATTTTTACTACGGAACGGTTATGATAATCGTTGTTTCCAAAAAATGCCGAAACTACGAAGCTAGGCAGTTTTTCCTGTCTGCCATTAACATAAACTAAATTTTCATTAGACGCCATAGGTGTAATTTGGTTTGCAAAAACCTTTGTAAGGGGTAAGCCCATTTTATTAAAAGTATCTACAAATATATTAAGGTCATTAAGGTTCACGCTTTTTTCGCCAACCAGTATCCATCCATTCATTAGCTGCTGCCTCCAAGGTTTAAATTCAATATTATTTTAGCATATTGTATACAATATGTAAATGTATTATAATAGAGAGGTGTTGAAAGGAGAGAAAAAATGGGAAATATAACAGAAACAGCCTTATTAAGAAAAATTGAGAGAGGAAAGACGCTGCTTAATCATATGCAGGAATTAAGCAAGGATGCTATGAAAAGCAACGAGGAACTTCTTTTAAAAATATTGGAGGAAAACAAAGATACGGAATATGGAAAAAAATTTGGTTTTGGGGAAATTAAGAATGCAAAAGAGTATATGGAAAAAGTTCCCCTTACTACCTATGAGGACTATGAAAGCTATATAGAGGATATGGTAAAAGGAAAAGGAAATGCCTTGTCGGTGCGAGAGGTAGTTCATTTTGCCCAAAGCAGCGGCAGTGCAGGCAGTCCTAAAAAGGTACCTATGTGTGTTGAAGCCTTGGAAATGTTTACGGACTATACCTTGAACCTGTGTTTTGGTGTTTTGGACAAGCATTTGGGGGAAAGCTGGAAAAAAACAAGAGGTGTTTCCCTTGCCAGCATTCAATTTCAAACATTGGAAAACGGAATAAGCTATGGTGCGGTGTCAGGCAAGGTAAGGGAAAAATATAGAGATGTGGAGCATTATGTGTATACATCGCCACTGCTGGCAACCTATCCACAAGGCGATATAGACACAAAATATCTGCACCTTAGGTTTGCACTTACGGAAGGGGATTTGTCTTTTATGACTTGTTCCTTTCTTAACGCTGCGGTGGATTTTATAAAATACTTAGAACGTAATTGGCGTATATTGGTCGATGACATTGCATTTGGGCGAATTGACGAAAATATAAAAATTCCGCATGACCAGCGTGAAAAACTGATGGAAAGTATAGTTCCAATGCCGGATAGGGCAAGTAGGCTTAAAGCCGAATTTGAAAAAGGTTTTGAAGGGATTATTACACGAATTTGGCCTGATTTTAAATTCATATACGGCATTGGCGGTGGTGGATTTAGGGTATATGCTGAAAAGATGCGTCACTATTTAGGCAGTGCCCAACTGCACCTTAGCATTTATTCTGCATCTGAAGGGATTTTTGCAACCCATATTGCCCCTGAAACGGATGAGATGGTAATGATTTTGGACAGTGCTTTTTACGAATTTATAGATGTTGAGGACGAAACAGAAACGCCTGTAACTTTAGACAGGGTGCAGGTAGGCCATGATTATGAGTTTGTGCTTACAAATCTTTCTGGGTTTTACCGCTACAGAATTAAGGACGTAATACGTGTTACTGGATTTTTTGAAACATGCCCTACAATTAAATTTTTGTACCGCCAAAACCAAATGCTTAGTATGGCAGGTGAAAAAACCAATGATGACTGTATGAATACAACGATTTCACAGTTTTGCAAAAAGGCGGATTTTGATTTAGTGGAGTATAGCATGTATGGGGATTATGACCATTCACCAGGGCGATATATCGTATTTATCGAGGGCGAAAATTTTAGAAGTGGCAAGAATATGGAGGAAATGCAAAAGCTTTTAGAGGAGGAGTTATCCAAAAATAATCCATCCTATGGGGAAAAGGTTAAAAAAGGAATACTTGCACCGCTGAAGCTGAATTTCTTGCGTGAAAACACCTATGCAGTGTACAGACAGTTGATGATTGCAAAAGGTGCGTCAGTTAATCAGCTGAAACCTGTGCGAATGATAGACAACCCATTTAGGGAGAAGTATTTCTTTTCTATGATTGAAGAATAGAAGTAAATCAAAAAACCTTGGGCGTTGCCCAAACCCACTTGCTTTTTGGAAAAAGCAAGACCAAAAACTTTCATTAAACCCGCATAAGTATGCGGGTTTAGGTGGGTCAAGGTGGCAATGGCAAAGATATGCTATCTGTCGGTCGGACAGCTTTGCAAAGCAAAGTGCTGACCATACCCTTGTGGGTGTTTGAGGGCAAAGCACTCAAGGTGTTGTCTTTTTTTCAGGAATTAAGCCTCTAAAAGCTCAATTCCTTTATGAATACGCTTAATGGTTTCTTCACGTCCTAAGATGTCTGCAAGTTCAATTGCACCGCCAGGGGAGGTAGGCTTGCCAGAAAGGGCAGTTCTTAAAGGCCAAAGCATCTGTCCGTTTTTAATGCCTTTTGCCTCAACAAGTGCCATCATGCTGTCATGGATTGCTGTTTCTTCCCATGCAGGTAATGCTTCTAATACAGGTAAACATGCTTTCAAGCTGTCTAAAGCTATTTCTTCTGTGGTCTTCATCTTTTTGTGAACATAAAGCTCGGTTTCGTATTCAGGCAACTGGTCAAAGAAATCCACTAATCCAGCTACGTCGTTAAGGGTTTCAAGTCTCTTTTGCAGCAAAGCCGCAATTTTTTTATAATCAAGGCTCTTGTTTTTAAGGGCTTCGTCCAGCTTAGGCTGAACCAGGGTAAAATACTGATCAAAATCCATAGCCTTAATATATTCGCTGTTCATCCATGTAAGTTTAACAATGTCAAAAATAGATGGAGATTTGCTAAGACCAGAAATTGTGAACTTCTGCTGTAATTCTTCTAAGCTGAAAATTTCAGTATTGTCTGATGGGCTCCAACCAAGGAGTGCAATATAATTCATAACTGCGTCTACAAGGAATCCCTTTGCAATTAAATCCTCAAAGGAAGCATCTCCATTACGCTTTGAAAGCTTATGGTGTGCATCTTTCATAACTGCTGGAAGATGTACATAAACAGGTGCAGTCCAACCAAAAGCATCGTAAAGGAGGTTATATTTTGGTGTGGAGGAGAGGTACTCACTACCACGTACCACGTGTGTAATATCCATAAGGTGGTCGTCTACTACGTTGGCAAAGTTGTAGGTAGGCATACCATCGCTTTTAATTAAAATCTGGTCATCCAATTCGCTGTTCTCTACGCTGATACTTCCGTAAACTACATCATCAAAGGTGGTTGTACCCTCTTTAGGCATTTTCTGACGTACTACATAAGGTATACCGCTTTCAAGGTTCGCCTTAATTTCTTCTTCACTAAGACTCATGCAGTGGCGGTCGTAATGGGCAAAGGCAACACCCTCACAGTTACTTTCTTTAAGGCTGTCAAGACGTTCCTTTGTACAGAAACAGTAGTAAGCCTGACCTTTTTCAATAAGCTCTTTGGCATATTCCATGTACATACCTTGACGTTCACTTTGCACGTAAGGGCCATAGTTGCCTCCAATATCTGGGCCTTCGTCGTGGTTAAGACCTGTTAATTTAAGGGTGTTGTAAATAATGTCTACCGCGCCTTCAACATAGCGTTCTTGGTCTGTATCCTCTATTCTAAGTATAAATTTTCCACCTTGTGATTTTGCAATAAGATACTCATAAAGGGCAGTTCTTAAATTGCCAATGTGCATATAGCCTGTTGGGCTTGGGGCAAATCTTGTTCTTATCTCCATTTGGTTTTCCTCCGTAATTAATATAATCAATATAATTAATCAGTATATCACAAAAAATTATTTGGGTCAAAAAATATAGTTTTTTGCACACTCTCCCAGACGGCGAATTCCAGCCTCCAGTTTTTCGTCACTTACGTTAACAAAGCAAAGGCGAAGATGGTGGCTTTCCTCGCCGTTTATATAAAATTGACTGCCTAAGGATAAAAGAACATTTTTTTGCACTGCCGCCGAAAGGAGTGTTTCAGCAGGGATATTGCCTGTATCCAGCCAAAGGCTGATTCCGCCGTTGGGTTTTGTGTATTTTAGGTATGGTTTAAGATAGCGGTCGGCATATTTAACGGCTGTTTTATATTTATCCTTTCCGTAGGAGCGTATGGTTTTAATATGCTGCTGCCATGGATTTTCCGTTAGGTAAATGTCCAGTGCTTTTTGCAGAAAACCTGAGGTGGATATGTCGGTAGTGTATTTTGCTGTCATCATGCTTTGCAGTATCTTTTTTGGCAGAACAGCAAAGCCTATTCTTAGCCCTGGCATCAGTATTTTGGAAAAGCTTTTAATATACACCACCCTGTTGCGGTAATCCAAGGCTTTAAATGGCACAATTGCCTCGTCAGTATAATTAAAATCGTACAGGTTATCGTCTTCTATAATAAAGAAGTTATATTTTTCTGCCATATCCAAAACCTTGCGTTTTTTTACAGCGGAATAGGTGATGCCTGTTGGCGTTTGAAAATATGCCATCACATACAAAAACTTAGGGTGATACAGTTTTATAAGATTTTCTAAAGCCGTAGTGTCCATGCCGTCTGTGTCCATGGGTATTTCTATTATCTGGCATCCACGGCTTAAAAATGCACCTGCCGCACCATAAAATGTAGGTTTTTCCATAAAAACAACATCACCGTAGCTAATCATCGCCTTAGATACAACGTCAATCCCTTGCTGTGCGCCTGAAAGAATTTGTATATTGTCTGCTGTGGAAGTTATTCCGTAATACTTAAGGTAAGTGCATATGCTTTCACGCAGTGGGGCATAGCCTTGAGAGTCCATTGTGCCAAAGGCACCGCCGTTTTCTCTATCCAACAATATATCAAATGCTTGCTTAAATTCCGCTGTGGGAAAAAGCTCCTGTGGCAAAGAGGTACTGGTGAAATTAATTACACCTTCTGAGGCGATGGGCTTTTTTATCATTGTATTAAGGTTTTCGTTTATAACAGGTTCGGGTATATTTTCCAAAGGAATAGGTGAAACAAATGTGCCGCTGCCTGTTTGGGAATAAACTGCTTTTTTGTTTTCAAGATATTTGTAGGCAGATACAACCGTTACGTTATTAACCTCTGCCTCCTTAGCCAGCTTGCGTATAGGTGGCAGTTTTTGGTTTGCTGTCAGCTTTCCATCTTCAATCAGGTGAAATATATAGTCGCCCAACTGCTGATAAATGGGAATGGACGATTGTTTATCTAGTTTTAAGTTCTTATACAGTTCCATAAGTACCTCCAATTTTGTTTGGGATAATTTGTACCCATACAATTATACTATGCCTTTGGTAATTTTAACAGATATAATAAATATTTTTGTTTAAATTATTGACAAGGGTATTTAATTAAAATATAATCTCATCTATATAGATTAATGATATTAATTAAAGGCTATAAAAAGAAGAAGTAGGCGTGTAATTAACCTTACAGAGAAGGAGACAGCAGAAAAAAACATCTGCCTTTGCTGAAAGTTTCCTATGTGTGTTACAGGCTGAAGCAGTCTTTTTGGAGAATATTCCATGCTGCCCTGATAGTCAGGGACGTTATCTTTACGTTACAAAGGGTTTAAGGTGGTGTCTTTTTAGGCACAACTAGGGTGGTACCGCGAGTAAGTTCTCGTCCCTATGCAGGGATGCAGGGCTTTTTTTATTGCAGAAAAGGAGAATATATATTATGAAGTCAATGGGAGTTAACGAAGTAAGAGAGAAATTTTTAGCATTTTTTGAAAGCAAACAGCATTTAAGGTTGGCAAGTGCTTCACTTGTGCCACATAACGACAACAGCCTTCTGCTTATTAACAGCGGTATGGCACCCCTTAAACCTTTCTTTACAGGGCAGGAAGTTCCTCCGTCAAACAGAGTAACAACATGCCAGAAATGTATTAGAACAGGGGATATTGAAAATGTAGGCAAAACAGCACGTCATGGCACATTTTTTGAAATGCTTGGAGATTTCAGTTTTGGAGATTATTTTAAAAACGAAATTATTCCTTGGAGCTGGGAATTTGTAACTAAGGTAATGGAAATACCAGAAGACAAGCTTTATGTAACCGTTTATCAGGATGATGATGAGGCGGCTAAAATTTGGCATGAAGTTGTGGGCATTCCAAAGGAAAAGATTTTTTATATGGGCAAAGAGGATAACTTCTGGCAGCATGGTACAGGTCCTTGCGGCCCTTGTTCTGAAATTTATTACGACAGAGGCGAGGCATATGGCTGTGGCGAAGAGGGCTGTACAGTAGGCTGTGACTGCGACCGCTACATGGAGTTCTGGAACCTTGTATTTACCCAGTTTAATGCTGAAACTGACGGCACATATTCAGACCTTGAGCATAAAAACATTGATACTGGTATGGGTCTTGAGCGTATGGCAACTATTATGCAGGGTGTGGATTCTATTTTTGACGTAGACACCATTAAAGCACTTCGTGATGAAGTTTGCAGAATGGCAAACGTGGAATACATGACAGACCGCAAAAAGGACGTTAGCGTGCGTGTAATAACAGACCATATTCGTTCCGTAACCTTTATGACGGCAGATGGCGTTCTTCCATCAAACGAGGGCAGAGGCTATGTTTTAAGACGTCTTTTAAGACGTGCGGCACGTCATGGCAAATTGCTTGGTATTAATAACGAATTTTTGGCAACCCTTTGCGATGTGGTTATTGATTGCTCAGGCGACGCTTACCCAGAGCTTAGAGAAAAACAGGACTATATTAAAAAGGTTCTTTCAGTAGAGGAAAACAGCTTTTACAAAACAATTGATAAGGGCATGGAAATTCTGAAAGGCGATATTGAGGAAATTAAGAACAAAGGTGCAAAGGTTATGGAGGGGGAAAAGTCTTTCCGTCTTTACGATACTTACGGTTTCCCAATTGACCTTACAAAGGAAATACTTGAAGAAGAAGGTATCGGTCTTGACGAAGAGGCATTCCAAAAGGAAATGCAGATTCAGAAAAAGAGAGCAAGAGATGCCCGTTCTGAAAGCAATTACATGGGTGCTGACGAAACCGTTTACCATCAGTTGGATACAGCGATGGTTACAGAATTTGATGGTTATACAAAAACAGTTGTTACTGACGCAAAGGTAATTGCTCTTGTGGCAAACAATGCCGTTACAGACAAGGCTGTTGTTGGTGACGAAGTTTCAGTTTTTCTTGACAAAACAGTTTTCTATGCTGAAATGGGTGGACAGGTAGGCGACATTGGTACAATTAAAACCGACATGGGCACTGTAGAGGTTACAGACTGCATTAAGGTTATTGGCGGTAAAATTGCTCATATTGGTACGGTTGTAGATGGTAGTATTTCTGTAGGTGAAAAGGCTGAAAGTGCATATGACGTTAAAAATAGACTTTCAATTTCCAGAAATCACTCTGCTACCCATTTGCTTCAACAGGCACTTAGAGAGGTACTTGGCACACATGTTGAACAGGCTGGTTCTTATGTATCCGCAGACAGACTTCGTTTCGACTTTACCCATTTTACTGCAATGACACCAGATGAAGTGAAAAGGGTTGAGGATATTGTAAATGAAAAGATTTACGAATCTTTAGAAATAGAAATTTCTGAAAAGTCTATTGACGAGGCAAGAAAACAGGGTGCAACAGCGCTTTTTGGTGAAAAATACGGCAGTGTTGTTCGTGTTGTAGATATGAGCGGCTACTCTGTGGAGCTTTGCGGTGGTGTTCATCTTAAAAACACAGCACAGGTTGGCTCATTTAAAATTGTATCCGAAAGCGGTGTTGCGGCAGGCGTTAGACGTATTGAAGCTCTTACAGGTGCAGGTGCGGTTAAGTTCTACCAAGCACAGGAGGAACAGCTTAAAGAAGTTTGCAAAATTGTTAAAACCACACCAGACAACATGGTGAAACGTATTGAAACCCTTATCCACGAGCAAAAGGAATTAAGCCGTGAAATTGAACAGCTTAAAGCTAAGATGGCAGGGGAAGCCGCAGGAGATATTCTTAAAAACAAGGTTGAAATAGGTGGAATCAGTGTTATTTGTGCGGAAGTTGCTGACGTTGACGGCAACGCCCTTAAAACCATGGGTGATGAGCTTAAAAACAAGCTTGGCAGTGCAGTGATAGTTTTAGCAAGTGCAAAAGATGGCAAGGTTAGCTTGCTTGCAATGGCAACGGACGATGCGGTTAAGAAAGGTGCTCATGCTGGAAATATAATCAAAGCAATTGCGGCAGTTTGCGGCGGTGGTGGTGGCGGACGCCCTAACATGGCACAGGCTGGCGGCAAGGACGCAAGTAAAATTGGCGAGGCACTTGAAAAGGCACTTGAAATCATAAAAGGACAGATATAAAACATTAGAATGATGGTTCAGCCGGTGAAAAGCCTTGGGCGTTGCCCAAACCCACTTGCTTTTTGAAAAAAGCAAGGCAAAAACTTTTGCTAAAACCGCATAAAATGCGGTTTAGATGGGTCAATGTGGTAATGGCAAAGAAGTGCCATCTGTCCGCAGGACAGCTTTGCAAAGCAAAGTACTAACAGGAAACCCTTGTGGGTGTTTGAGGGCAAAGCCGTCAAGGTTTTGACTTTATTTTTTAGAAAGCCTGTTCTTTTAACTTTATTTTATTAAAGTTGCTGTCACAAACTAATTGTGTCGGCAACTTTTTGTTACATATTAGGGTTTGGAAAGAGGCTGAATTTGTGGTAAAGTATACACACAAAGACAACTGACCACGAAAGGAAGATAATTTTGGATTTACTAAGGATCATGAACGACCAGATAATATTTTTTGCAACTACGCTTTTAGTGGGATTCCTTTCGGTCAAATCTGGATTTATAACAAATGAAAATGTTGACTCTCTTTCTAAAATACTGCTAAGAATAATAGTACCATTTTTGGTACTAACCCTTGTGGTTTCCAGTGGTACACGTGAAGAGCTGCTGTCTATGGTGCCATTTTTTGGCGGAGCGGTTATTATGTTTTCGGTTCTTTTAGCAGTGGCGGCAGTTTCCGCAAAGCTTTTGGGATATAAAAGGCCACTTGCAAATGTGCATATATGCTCTTCAACCTTTGTTAACAGCGCACTCCTTGGCTACCCTATAATAATGACCATGTTCCCTAGTGAATCGGGCTTAGCCATCGCAACTTTTCTTGTGGCAGAAACTGTAATTATGTGGACGGTGGGAGTTGCAATACTTTCCGCAGGTAGTGGTAAGGGAAAAATAGACTTAAAAAAAATGGTGACACCGGTAACGGTAAGCCTTGTAATTGCATTATTTATGCTAATGCTAGACATTCACCCGAAGGGGATTGTGTGGGACAGTCTTTATGGCATTGGGGCAACCAATAAATATTTGGGGCTTATATACATAGGTGCAGATATTGGCAGACGAGGATTTAAAAAGCTTTTTGAACGACCAAAGGTATTTTTTGTTTCACCCTTTAAGCTAATAATTTCGCCGGTACTGGTGTTTTTAATATTGCGTGGTTTTAATTTTTTAAGCTATAATCATGTTATGATACTTACCATTTTTTCCATGCTTCCGTCTATGATGATTATTACTATGCTTTCCCAGGAATATAATTGCGTACCAGAGTATGCTTCAGCGGCACTTTTAAGCACAACAGTAATAAGCCTTGCAACAATGCCATTTGTGTTTTGGCTTGTTACAACTGTATTATGAAAGAAGGAATATAATGTCGGAGGAAATGGCAGTGCTTACCCTGCAAATGGAAATATTGGCGTCCCTTATATTTTTGGGATTTTTGGGGCAGAAGGCAAGGCTTTTAACAGATGAAAATATTGATCATTTTCCAGCAATAGTAACAAGGCTTATATTGCCTTTTATGCTTCTAACCTCCGTGGGAGGCGGCGGAAGCAGACAACAGCTTTTTGGAATGTGGAAATTTTTTTTATGTACAGTGTTTATGCTAAGCCTTGCCCTTTTAATTGGCTTTTGGGTTTCCAGAGTAATAGGTCTTAAGCAGCCCACAAAAAATATGCACATTTTGGTAACGGCATTTGGTAACGGCGGATTTATAGGCATCCCTTTAATTGCTGTTATGTTTCCAAAAACTTCGGGACTGGTGATTGCGGTGTTTGCTCTTGTGGAGGCAACCATTTACTGGGTAATTGGGCCTGCTGTGGCAGATACAAGCAGTAAAAGGATCAACCTTAAAAATTTGGCTACGCCAATGACAATTTCCATAGGTGTAGGCTTGCTCTTGGTTATTTTAAACATAAACCTTGAGGGAAATGTTCTGTGGGACACGATGGTAAACGTAGGTGCAACCACAAAATATTTTGCCGCGATTTACATTGGGCTGGATTTTGGCAGGAAAGGCCTTAAAGTTCTGTTTGCAAAGCCCAAGGTTTTTATAGCAATGCCATTTAAACTGATTGTTTTTCCTGTTATTACATATTTGGTTTTTGGCAAAACGGGAATTTTATATGGTGACCAGCTTACAATGCTTGTAATTTTAACAGGAACACCAACAGGTATGGCAGTGCCGTTAATAGCAAAACAGGCAAATAGTGACGAGGCATATGCAACAGCAGGCACTATGGTGTGTACATTGCTTTGTCTTGTTACAATACCTTTTGTAATGTGGCTTATTACACAGTTTTAAACAACTTAAAAAATGAAAAGAACATACCAAGGGTTTGGCTTTTCTTTATTCTTAAATAATAAAAACTAGGGGGTTTTACAGTGGTTAAATTATACGAAGGCGGTGCTTATCTTTTAAAGGCTACCCAAATTATTGCAGATGACATAAATGCAGAGGCAGTTATAAAAAGCCAAACAGGCACAACAATTTCAAAATCTGAGGCTTCAAAAAACACAATGGCATATTCAATACTTACAGGGCATAACACAACAGATAATACAGACAAGCTTAAAATTAAGTTTGATGCTATGGCAAGCCACGATATAACATATGTTGGCATTGTGCAAACAGCACGGGCAAGTGGTCTTGAAAAATTTCCTGTACCATATGTGCTTACAAACTGCCACAACTCACTTTGCGCTGTTGGCGGGACAATAAATGAGGATGACCATTTATTTGGTCTTAGCTGTGCAAAACGCTACGGCGGTATTTATGTACCTGCACATCAGGCGGTTATTCACCAGTACATGCGTGAAATGATGAGTGGTGTAGGCAAAATGATTTTGGGCAGTGACAGCCACACACGATACGGTGCATTAGGAACAATGGCCATAGGCGAAGGTGGCCCAGAGCTTGTTAAACAGCTTTTGAACAAAACCTACGATATTGACCGTCCGCAGGTGGTTGGCGTTTACCTTACAGGCAAGCCAGCACCATTTGTTGGCCCACAGGATATTGCATTGGCCATTATAGGTGCGGTTTTTGACAACGGCTATGTTAAAAATAAGGTGATGGAGTTTGTTGGAGACGGCATTGCAAACCTTAGCACAGACTACCGTAACGGCATAGATGTAATGACAACAGAAACTACATGTCTTTCCTCTGTATGGAAAACAGATGATGAAGTTAAAACATGGTATGCAACCCACGGCAGATTAGAGGACTTTAAGCTTCAGCAGCCTGGGGATATCACTTACTATGACGGTATGATTTATATTGATATGTCACAGATTAAACCGATGATTGCAATGCCTTTCCATCCAAGCAATATTTACACCATTGATGAACTTAACGAAAACCTTGTGGATATTTTAGACGAAATTGAAAAAACAGGCTCTAAACAGTTGGATAATGACACTGTTACGTTCACCCTTAAAGATAAGGTTAAAAATGGGCGTTTACAGGTTGAACAGGGCGTTATTGCAGGTTGTGCAGGCGGCACTTATGAAAATATTTGCGATGCAAGAGATATACTTAAAAATCACTCTATTGGTGCAGATGAATTTGCTTTAAGCGTTTATCCATCAAGCCAGCCTGTTTTCCTTAGTCTGGTTGAAAACGGCTCTATTGCGGATATTATGGTAGCAGGCGCAACTGTTAGGTCTGCTTTCTGCGGCCCTTGCTTTGGTGCAGGTGATGTACCTGCAAATAACTGCTTGTCAGTTCGTCACTCTACACGTAATTTCCCTAACAGAGAGGGAAGCAAAATTACCAGTGGGCAGATTGCCTCTGTTGCACTGATGGATGCAAGAAGTATTGCGGCAACGGCTGTGAACAAGGGCATTCTCACAGCTGCAAGTGAGGTGGATTTTGAACCAACAAGACCACAGTATTTCTTCAAAAAGGACGTTTACGACAACCGTTGTTACTATGGTTTTGGTAAGCCAGACCCATCTGTACAGCTTAAGTTTGGCCCTAACATTGTGGATTGGCCAACAATGAGTAACCTTACAAATGATATAGTGCTTAAAATTGTATCTGTAATTAAAGACCCTGTTACAACAACAGATGAGCTTATTCCATCAGGTGAAACTTCATCTTACCGTTCAAACCCTCTTGGTCTTGCGGAGTTTACATTATCCAGAAAAGACCCAGCCTATGTTGGACGTGCAAAAGAGGTTCATGTTGCTGAAAAGGCAAGGCTTAGCGGAAATTCTCCTAAAGAGGCATACCCTGAGCTTGAAAGAATATATGAAACAATAACTACAGAATTTGAAAATTTTGATGTTAAGAATACGGGCGTAGGAAGTGCAATTTATGCTGTTAAACCAGGTGACGGTTCAGCAAGAGAGCAGGCGGCAAGCTGCCAGAAGGTTCTGGGCGGTTGGGCAAACATTGCAAGCGAATATGCTACAAAGCGTTATCGTTCAAACCTTATTAACTGGGGTATGCTTCCTTTCATTTTAGATGGTGAAATTCCTTTTGAAAATGGGGATTACATTTATGTGCCTAATGTTGCAGGGGCAATTGCAAATAAACAAAGTGAAATTCCTGCCTATGTTGTTGGTGACACTTTAAAACCATTTACACTTAAAATGGGTGACCTTACAGACGATGAAAGAAAAATTATTCTTTCAGGATGTTTAATTAATTTTTATAGAGAATAAATAAAAAGGCGGTTTCCCCATTTTTAAAGGGAAACCGCCTTAAAATTAAGACAAACATTGGGCGTTGCCCAAACCCACTTGCTTTTTGAAAAAAGCAAGACCAAAAACTTTTATTAAAACCGCACATTCATGCGGTTTTAGGTGGGATAGCCTATGAATTTAAATACATTGCTGAGGGCTTGGGAACAAAGAGTTCCCAAATGGAATCGTGCAGGTGGAATTCATTTCCGCCGGAACGCAGAAAAAGTAGGTATTTTCAAGGCTTTTAAGCCTGACTTGAAAACACCTACTTTTATCATACCAACAGCTAAATCCAGTCGCTTTGCGACTGGATTTAAAGCGTGTAGACAAAGTCTACACGCTGAGAGCTATTTTTCTTTAGGTTCAAAAATAGCGAAGGTTTTGTAGGGCAGAGAAAAAACAATTATAATGCCAACGGCAATAACCCCTGCCAGCTTAAACGCCTTTACCGCCTCAAAATAAGAAGAATACAAATTGTCGGCAATAACGGCTTTCATTGTATTGTAAATCTGTGTTCCTGGTACAAGGGGTAAAATGCCTGGAATAAGAAACAGTGTAGATGGAGCACTCCTTGTGTATGAAAGCATTCGGGAACAAGCTGCAACAGTAAGTGCACCAAAAAATGTGGAGGTAACGGCATTGGAGGTTTTAATCATAACTAAAAAATAAACTATCCAACCCAAAGCACCTGTTATTGCACAAGGGATAAGTTCTTTTCGTGGTGCATTATACAAAATAGCAAAGGCATAGATTGCAATGTAGGCTGCTGCAAAATTAAGCAATAAGTTATATATTGGGTTATTCATAAACTAAATCCTCCAAGCAAATTAAAAATGCTTAATACAATACCAACCCCAGCGGCAACGGCAACGGCTGTAATCAGTGCTTCAACTAATCTAGCAGTACCTGAAATAAAATCGCCGTTCATAATATCTCTAATGGAATTTGTTAATGCAAAACCAGGAACAAGGGGCATTAAGCACCCGGTTATAACTGTATTGTAGTTTGTGCCAAAACCCATAAGGTAAAAAATTAGGGTAGTAACCGTTATTGATACTCCTCCCAAAAGGCTTACTAGGAATGGTGATACTTTTTCCTTTTCCATTAGTTCAGCAATTACACCAAGAAAAATACCGACAAAAAATGCGGCAAGTGCATCATAAATAGTGCCACTAAAAAGTAGTGCAAACGAAAAACACACTGCGCCATAGCAAAGTACAAGAAGGTGATGTGGGAAAGGCGTCATTTTTGCAATGCGCTCAAGTTCATCAAAGCCTTCGTGTAGGGTGATTTTACCTGCCACAAAATTACGGGAAAGTGAGTTGGCGCGGGTTAATTTTTCCAAATTTATAGACCGCTTTGATATGCGGCGAAACTTTGTAATGGTCCCTGTAAGAGGCCCTTGAATGCTGGCAAAAAAACCTGTTGGTGTAACAAAGGTTTCTGGCATACGACCTTCTTTTACAGACAATATTCTTTCTACGGTGTCTTCTACACGATGAGTTTCGGCACCGTTTGCAAGCATAACTTCACCAACACCTACGGCAAAGTTTAATAGCGTTTGTTCATCCAATTAAAAGCCTCCTTGCTTATTGTTACACAAAATCACAGGTACATAGAAATTACGTGCTATGCCACTGTTAAGACCGCTGATTTTCTAATAAAATGTGCTGTGAACAATAAATACTATATTTCCATTTAAACCAATTGTCAAAGGAATTTTAAATATTTGTGTTTACATATTGTAAGGAATGGTATATAATCACGTTAATTGAATATTGGCCCAGGGGTGCTGCGGTGATAACTTTAATATTACTGATGCTGAGAGAGTCCCTTTGAACCTGATGGTTAGTACCAACGCAGGAAGTGCTTAAAACTTATTTTTTTGTATTGTTTTTTCGGACATTTCCTTAGGGAAGTGTCCTTTTTTGTTGTGGAAGTTAAGTAAAACCTTGGGGTTTTAATGATATACTTTTAGGAGGAAATATTGTGAAGGTTACAGACAGATTGTATGCAGCGGTTAAAGAAATTTGGGATAGCTACAACCAGCACCCATTTGTTAAAGGAATTGCCTATGGAACCCTTGATATGGACAAATTTCAGTTTTATATGGTGCAGGATTATCTTTATTTAATGCAGTATTCAAAGGTATTTGCCCTTGGCATTGTTAAGGCAGAAACCGAGAGGGATATGAGAATGTTTGCAGACCTTGTGCATTCAACTTTAAACAGCGAAACAGCCACACACAGGGCATATCTTAAGCGCTTGGGTATAACTGCTGAGGACGTGGAAAATGCAAAACCAAGCCTTGCAACCCAAAGCTACACAAACTATATGCTGTCGGTTTCATTTACAGGTGGCATTGCAGAGGTTGCAACAACAGTACTTGCATGTGCATGGAGCTATAAAATGATTGGTGACTTTATGGAGAGCGTTGCTGGTGCGAAGGAACATGAATTTTATGGTGAATGGGTAAAATCCTACACATCAAAGCAATATAGGGACGATAATGATGTGATAATTGATTTGGTAGACAGACTTGCCGAAAATTATACACAAGAGCAGATTCAAAGCCTTGAAAATATAATTGTGGATTGCAGCCGATATGAGTATATGTTCTGGGATATGGCATGGAACAAGGAGATGTAAAATAAATGCTGGAATTTAAGGATATAACATTTAAATACAGCGGTGATGATTTCAACATGATGGAGGGACTTTCCTTTAAAGTAGAAGACGGTGAGTTTATTTCTATTATAGGTGCGTCGGGCTGTGGAAAAAGTACGGTTTTTCGGCTGATAAACGGGTTGGAAAAACCACAAAGTGGAAAAGTTTTGGTGGACGGGGAAGATATTGCCCTTAAAAAAAATTATTCAGCGTATATGCCTCAAAAGGATTTACTTTATCCATGGCGAACAATAGAAAAAAATATTTGCCTGCCCATGGAAATTCAGAAAAAAAGTAAAGCGGAAATGGCACAGCGTGCTGGAGATATGCTTAAAGAGGTGGGTTTGTGGGAGTATAGGAATAAACATCCCAAAGACTTATCAGGTGGAATGAAGCAGAGAGCTTCCTTTGCAAGAACCTTGCTTACAGGAAGTGAACTGCTGTTGTTAGACGAACCTTTTTCGGCACTGGATTCTCTTACAAAAATTTCGTTGCAGGAGTGGCTTGTGGGAGAGTGGCAAAAACATAAAAAAACCATCTTGTTTGTAACCCACGATGTAGAAGAGGCGCTATTTTTAAGCAAAAAAATATTCATTATTAGAGATAGGCCTGTTACATATTTTGAAGAATACGAAGTGCCTTTAAACTATCCACGAACACGAGAGGACATGAAACGGCCAGATATTACGGAGATGAAGGAAATGCTCATTAATCAGCTTAGAGGGAAGGTGGAATTATGAGAAAAAATCTACCTGCAATTATCCTTACAACCTTACTTTTGGTGCTGTGGCAAGTAATAGCAATGGTTATAAATGCACACTATATTCTGCCATCGCCAATGCAAATTCTGGCAAAGTTATGGGAGCTTAGAGAAAATTTGTTTCTTGTGCAGATGCCTGCGACTATGAGCGTTACTTTAATTGGGCTTGCGATTTCAGTTGTACTGGGCATTGGTTTATCGGTGGTTATGGACATAAGCCCCAAAATTGAAAATGCCTTGTATCCTATAATAATTGCATCCCAAACAATTCCAACAACGGCAATTGCACCGCTTTTTGTGCTATGGTTTGGCTACAGCATATGGAGCAAGGTGCTTGTAACTATTTTAATAACCTTTTTCCCCATCACCATAACAGTGTATGACGGTTTGAAATCCACAAAAAGAGAGATGGAGGAACTGCTGATTACATATGGGGCAGGGAAGAAGGATATATTTTTTAAACTGAAGTTACCTACAGTACTGCCTTACTTTTTTTCTGCAATAAAAATGGCAATACCTTTAAGCATAATAGGTGCGGCAATTGCAGAGTGGCTTGGGGCGCAAAGTGGTTTAGGATATTTCAGCAAGAGAATGATGACACAGCTAGACGGTGCAGGAGTTTTTGCACCGATAGTGTTACTTAGTGCTATAGCCATGGTGTCGGTGGCGATTATAGGTTACGTAGAGGAAAAATGTATAAAATGGAGGAAGGAAATTTAAAATGAAAAAAAGATTATTGGCTTTAGGGTTAAGTGCAGTTATGTTATTTGCGGGGTGTGCCACCAACAAGGCAGAAACGGCTACAGCAGGAGTGGATGAAAAAAAATTGGAGGAATTTAACGTGGTTTTGGACTGGTATCCAAACGCTTTGCATTCCTTTATTTACAATGCAATTGAAAAGGGATATTACGAAGAGGAAGGTTTAAAGGTTAACATACAGTTTCCTGCAAACACCAATGATGCAATTTCCCTTACAGCGGCAGGCAAGGCAGATGTAGGCATTTACTACATGCAAGACCTTGTTATGGCGAAGGTAGAGCAGGATGTGCCTGTAAAAGCTATAGGTACTGTTTGCCAGAAACCGCTGAATATATTTCTTTCCCTTAAGGATAAAGGGATTACAGAGCCTAAAGACCTTATAGGTAAAACAGTAGGTTACGCTGGAACAGAACTTAGTGAAGCTGTAATTAATTTTATAGTGGAGCAGGCAGGGGGAACAAAGGAAGATGTAAATTATTTAGATGTTGGCTTTGATCTTATGAGTTCCATGACAACAGGTAATGTTGATGCAACCATTGGCGGCTATATTAACCATGAGGTGCCACAGATGGAGGAGGAAGGCTTTGAAGTAAATTACTTTTTTCCTACAGATTATGGTATGCCAAACTATTATGAATGTGTTTTTGTAACAGGGGATAATCAGGTTAAGAACGAAAGCGAAAAGCTGATAAAATTCCTTCGTGCTTCAGCAAAGGGATTTGAGGATATGAAAAATGACCCTGATGGCTCAATAGAAATTTTGCTTGCAAACCAAAATGCGGAAAACTTTCCTCTTAACGAAAATGTTGAGAAGAAGAGCATCGACATGCTTGTTCCAATTATGGAAACAGAAAATGCTAAGTTCTTAAGCCAAGACAAGGCAGTGTGGGACGAAAATATACAGTGGCTTTATGATACAGGAGTAATAAGCAAAACTATAAGTGCAGAGGATATAGTAGTTGATTTGTATGCGCAGTAACAGAAACGATATTTTAAAGGTCAT
>JBFWMT010000007.1:0-53494 GCA_050251415.1 Anaerotignaceae bacterium
AATTTTTCAGCCTTCCCTTGATGCTATGGCAAAAGAGGGAAGAGAATTTGTTGGTATTCTTTACTTCGGCCTTATGCTTACCAAGGACGGAATGAAGGTAATTGAGTACAATGCACGCTTTGGCGACCCAGAAACACAGGTGATACTTCCACGTCTTAAAACAGACCTTATTGAAATTATGGAAGCTTGTGTGGACGGAAAACTTGACCAAATGAATATTGAGTGGTACAACAATGCGGCAGTTTGCGTTGTAGAAGCCAGTGGCGGATACCCTGAAAACTACGAAAAGGGTTACCCAATAACTGGTCTTGAGGAAATTAAAAATAGGGAGGACATTGTTGTTTTCCATGCAGGTACAAAAATGCTGGATGGCAAGTTTGTTACAAACGGCGGACGTGTTTTGGGCATTACAGGCATTGGCAAAAACCTTGATGAGGCTATTAAAATTGCATACCAAGGCGTTGAGATAGTTGACTTTGACAAAAAACATTTCAGACATGACATTGGTGTAAAATAATATAAGAACAAGCATTATTCTCTTTTGGAGCATAGTGCTTTTTCCGCATAAAGAGGTGTCCAAAAGTGGAAAAGGAAAGATTTAACAAGCAAATGGAATTTCTGCTGGAGTTGGATAAAATAAAGCAGATTTTTCGCCAGACATATTTGGCAGACAAAAGTAGAAAGGAAAACGATGCCGAGCATAGCTGGCATGCTTGCCTAATGGCGGTGGTACTTGCAGAGTATTTTCCAGATGCCGATTTGCTTAAAGTAATAAAAATGATGCTATTTCATGATGTGGTAGAAATATATGCAGGGGATACATATTGCTATGATAACAAGGGATATGAGGATAAGGCACTGCGGGAGCAAATGTCGGCAGAAAAGATATATGGTTTGCTGCCAACAGAGCAAAAGGACGAGTTGATTGACCTTTGGCAGGAATTTGAGGCAGGAGAAAGTCCTGAAGCTAAGTTTTGTGCCATTTTAGACAGAATTCAGCCTACAATGCTTAATAATGCTGCGGAAGGAATATCTTGGGTGGAACACAACATAAAAAAAGAACAAGTTATCAAAAGGAATGCTATAACCTTTCAAGGACCTAAGATAATTGGGGAGTACATGGAAAATATAATAGATAGAGCTTATCTTAAGGGATACTTAAAATAAACCGGTTAAAAAGAGAGAAGGAGATTATTATTATGGATATTCAAGTTTGCATAGGAAGTGTTTGTCATCTTAAAGGCTCTTATGAAATTATTAATAAGCTGGAGGCACTTTTAGAAGAAAATCAGATGGGCGACAAGGTTAAAATTAAGGCGGCATTCTGCCTTGGAGATTGCGTGGGTGCAGTTTGCGTTAAGGTTGGCGATGACATTTATTCTGTTCAGCCAGACACAGTAGATAATTTCTTTAATACAGTTGTTCGGGAAAAGGTGATGTAAATTGAGGTTATTCAATTTTACTGCGGAAAACTGCAAAAATTGCAACAAGTGCGTTCGGGAATGTCCTGTAAAGGCCATTAAATTTAAAAACGACAAGGCAGAAATTGACGAGGAGAAGTGCATTGCCTGTGGACAGTGTTTTGTAACTTGCCCTAAGCATGCCCGTAACATGGAAAATGAAGTGGACATTGTAAGCCAAATGTTAGCAAGTGACAGGCGTGTGATTGCATGCATAGATTCGGCATACCTTGGTTCATTTAGAGAACCGGGTCAATATGTTGCCGCACTACGAAAACTTGGCTTTGACTCTGTGCAGGAAATAGCGGCAGGAAGTGAAAGAATTACAGAGGACTACATCGAGTATATAAAGGAAAATGCTGGCCAGCAGAAGTATTTTATTTCAAGCACATGCACGGCTACATATCTGTTTATACAAAAATATCACCCAACATTGGTAAAGTACCTTATACCTGTAGTTACACCTATGCTTGCACTGGGTATGGCAATTAAAGCTGAAGACCCAAATGCCTATACAGTTTATGTAGGTCCTTGCCTTAGCAAAAAATACGAAACACTGCCAAAGCAAGACTCTGCTCCTATAAATTCACTTATTACATGTCAAGAAATAATTCGGATGTTCAAGAAAAAGCTAATTAATTTAAATTCCCTTGAAATATCTATACCAGATAGGGTTGCAAAAAGTACAGGCTCAAGCTATTCCATTTCCGGGGATATGTGGCCAAGTATTACAGAAATATTAGAAGAAAATGGATATGATTCCCTTAGGGTTAATGGTCTGGACAATGTTAAAAATCTTTTTGAAAGTATGGAAAGCGAAGAACTTGGAAAGTGCTATATCGGAATTTCGGCTTGCGTAGAAAGCTGTATCAATGGGCCGTTTATACCCAAAGAATCACTTAGTTTGTTTTGCAGACGACAGAAAATAACCAGTTTTGCAACAGAACACGGATGGGGTGTGGAAGGACAACCCATAAACTGGGACGGAATAGACATGCGACGTAATTTTGAAGCGATAAGCGTGCCACGCCATCAGGCTACAGCAGCACAGATTCAAGAAATTTTGCACAAGATGGGCAGAAAAACCAGAGCCGATGAATATGACTGCGGTGCATGTGGATTTACTACTTGCCGTGAAAAGGCACAGGCAGTTTTTGAAGGCATGGCTGAGGTGGAAATGTGCTGGCCTAATTTAAGAAAAAAAGCTGAGCGCAAGGGTGACACAATTTTTCTTAACTCCAGAAACATCATTGTGTTTATAGATAAAGAATACAAAATACAGCAGATAAATCCAGTTGCGGAGCAATATTTTAAAGTTGCCAACGATGATGTTGTTGGTAAAAATGTTACTGTTCTTGGCCTGCCTGCGGATGACTATGCCTATTGCTTTGCAATTAAGAAAGATATAATGAACAAAAAATTGCATTTGGACGAACCTGGAATTGTTGTAATGCAAAACATAATATACATTGAAGGCGACGAGCTTTTTATATCTATGCAAGATATAACTCAAGAGGAAGAAAGAAAAGAGGAGCTTGCCAAGCTTAAAATGCACACCGTTAACATTGCACAAAATGTTATTGAAAAGCAGATGCGTGTTGCGCAGGAAATAGCAAGCCTTTTGGGCGAAACCACGGCAGAAACCAAGGTTGCCCTTAATAGGCTTAAAGATGTTGTGCTTAAAGAGGGTGAATAGTTATGTATTTTATTGATACTACCTACAACAGCATAAATAAATATGGCGAGGAACTTTGCGGTGACCATATTGAGCAGATTAATCTTGAGGACAGCAAAATTTTGGTATTGGCAGACGGCATGGGCAGTGGCGTTAAGGCAAACATACTAGCCACCCTTACATCTAAAATAGCTGCAACCATGCTTCGTGAGGGCTCTTCTCTTGAGGAGACGATAGATACCATTGTGCATACCCTTCCTGTGTGCGCCCAAAGGCAGCTGGCATATTCTACATTTACAATTATCAAGGTTTTTAAAACGGGTGTGGTATATGTAGCTGAATTTGATAATCCAGCTATTTTCATTTTTAAAAACGGACAGGATGTTCCAATAAACAAAATTAAAAAGGTAATAAATGAAAAAGTTATATATGAAAGCATTTTTAAGCTTGATGAGGACAGCCTTTTGGTTGCCGTAAGTGACGGTGTTATACATGCAGGTGTTGGCAAGAGCCTTAGCCTCGGATGGCAGTGGAACAATGTAAATGATTATCTTAGGGATTTCTCGGCAACGGAAACAACTACTAATGCAGTTACTGGTAATGTGCTTGAGGTGTGCCAAAATCTTTATGAAAATCAAGCGGGTGATGACACAACGGTGCTTGCTGTTAAAATAAGAGAGCAGGAAACCATAAATTTGTTTTCTGGTCCTCCTAAAAAACCCGAAAATGACTATTCGGTTATAAAAGAAATTTTGCAGGCTGAGGGGAAGGTTGTTGTTTGCGGTGGAACTACTGCAGGTATAGTAGCCCGTACATTGGGTACAGAGATGGAGGTGGATTTATCCACTATGACCCATGACATACCTCCAGTAGGTAAAATACCTAGAATAGAGCTGGTTACCGAGGGTGTGCTTACAATAAACAAGGCTATTGAACTTATGCGTAGTTATATAAGCCCTGGCTTTAACTCAAAAATACTGGCTCAGCTGAATGAAAACAATGCGGCGGCAATGCTAGCAAAGCTGCTGATTGAAAACTGTGACAAGTTGAATATTTGGGTGGGTCAGGCTGTAAATCCTGCCCATCAAAATGACAGCTTTCCAATGGATTTTAATTTTAAAATAAACCAGCTTAGGGAACTTGGGCGCATTGTAGAAAAAATGGGCAAAGAAGTGAACATAAATTATATATAAAGGAAGTTTTTTATGCGAAAGTTTGAAAGCAATGTACAATACACCAAGTATTTGGTAAACAAAGAGGTTACAAAGCGATATATAAATGGAGAAAACCTTAATGAGGTAATAGAGGATATAGCAGAAACGATTGTACCAGGCCCTAAGCCTTTAACAAGATGCTGCATTTACAAGGAAAGGCATATTGTTAAGGAGCGAGCAGAGTTTGTTATAAAACCCCTAGAGGGAGATAATGTTATTCACATTTTAAGAAGTGCCTGTGACGAATGCCCCGTTGACAGATACGTGGTTACAGAAGCATGCCGTGGGTGCTTGGCACATAAATGCCACGAGGTATGTCCTAAAAATGCCATAGTCATAATGGGTCAGAGAGCATACATAAACCAGCAACTTTGCATAGAATGTGGAAAATGTAAGTCAGTTTGTCCGTTTAATGCTATAAGCGATGTGCAGAGGCCATGTATACGCTCTTGCGGTGTAAATGCTATAATATTTGATGAAGAGAAAAAGGCTTATATTGACGAAGAGAAATGTGTATCTTGCGGTGCATGTGTATATAATTGTCCATTTGGTGCGGTTGTAGATAAATCCTATGTTGTGGATGTTTTGGATTTAATTAAAAACTCTGAAAACAATACAAAATATAAGGTTTATGCAATAGTTGCCCCGGCAATAAGCAGTCAGTTTACTGAGGCGAAAATTGAACAGGTTATAAACGGAATTGAAAAGATTGGTTTCCATCATGCCATTGAGGTTGCCCTAGGCGCAGATATAGTGGCGTGCCATGAGGCCAAAGAATTTGCCGAAACAATTGAGCATAGGCAGTGGATGACAACATCATGCTGTCCGGCCTTTGTTAAACATATTCAGAAAACACATCCGGAACTTATGAGTCATGTATCTGGTACGGTTTCCCCAATGATAGCAATTGCACAGATGGTAAGACATCTGGACGAAACGGCTAAGGTTGTATTTATTGGGCCTTGCACGGCTAAGAAAATGGAAATAAAAGAAGAAGACTTAAAGGGAATGGTTGACCTTGTGCTTACATTTGAGGAATTGCAGGCAATGCTTGATGCTATGGAAATAGACCTTACAAAATGTGAGGGAACAAGCCTTGACAATGCATCTTATTATGGAAGGCTTTTTGCAAGAAGTGGTGGCGTTACAGAGGCCGTGAAACAGGCTATTGAGGTGCTTGGTATAGACACAAACTTTGACCCTGTTAAGTGTGATGGTTTGGATGAAGTTGTCAAAACTCTTAAGGTGGCATCCCTTGGCAGGCTTAAAGGCAATTTTATTGAGGGAATGGCGTGCAAAGGTGGATGTATTGGCGGTGCGGCATCCCTAAGCCATGGACCCAAGGATTTGACTGAGGTGGATAAGTATGGAAAGCTTAGTAAAGAAGAAAATAGTGTTCAGGCAACACGAATATTGGATTTGGAAAAGCTTGATTTAGAAAGAAGATACTAAAATAATGTTCTTAAACCTTGAGAAAATCTCAAGGTTTAAGAACGGAGATAAAGTCAAAACATTGATGGCTTTGCCTCAAACACCCCAAGGGCTGTCCTTTGGACAGATGGCACTTCTTTGCCATCGCCACCTTGACCCATTTAAAACTGCATAAGTATGCGGTTTTATTTATAGTTTTTGGTCTTGCTTTTTTCAAAAAGCCAGTGGGTTTGGGCAACGCCCAAGGTTTCCTGTTTTACAATCTATCATATTTTTTTAAAAAGCATACGCCTAATGTTCCAGGGCCTGTATGTGCAGATATTGTTGCACCAATAAGAAAGTTTTTTTCAAACACGATATTAGGCATAGCGCCTCTAAGCTCATCTTGAAACATCTCTATTTCCTCTGGGGTATTGGTTTCACCCACAGTGAAAAGGAAATCCTCAATTTTTTCTCCGCTTTTTTCAAAATACCCTTTTGTTATTTCAGCCAGTTTTTTCATACCACCTTTGCGGCTTCTGGTAACGCCTGCAAGGCTTATTTCTCCGTCTCTTAACTCAATAAGTGGTTTGATTTTAAGTATTCCGCCTGCGGCTGCGCCTACCTTGCCAATCCTTCCGCCTTTTTGTAGATGGTCAAGACCACCTACCATAAAAATTATTCTTGCACTATGGCGAAGGCTTTCACAGTTTGCCTTAACCTCGTCTATAGGAAGACCATCACGCTGCATTCTTGCCGCCTCTACTACAAGAAATTCCTGTGCACCTGTTGCAAGCCATGAATTCATAATATAAATTTTAGCTTCTGGAAAGTTCTCGCTAAGAATTTCTCCTGCTGTGTTGGCAGACTGATGTGAGCCGCTGAGTGTAGTGGTTATGTTAAAGCAAAGTATGTCCTTACCACTTTCAAGGGCAGGGGTAAATGCATCAATATAATCCTGTACAGATGGCAGAGAGGTTTTTGGAAAAAGGTGTTTTTCTACAAATTCTTTATAGTATACATCAAGGCTAAGCTCGGTCATTTCTTTTTGATAATGCTCACCATCTAAGGATACATAAAAAGGTATAATTGTAATATTGTTATCATTTGCCACTTCAATAGGAATGTCCGCTGCGCCATCACTAAAAATTTGAAATTGGGACATAAGAATCCTCCTGTCATATAAATATTTCAACTTCTTGTTTTTAAAACTATGTACCATATTTTTAATTTAGCATTTTTTTGTGCCTGTGTCAACATAGCCAACAAAACTCTACAATAATTAAAAATGTGTGTATTAGTACACAACACAATTTTTAGGTGTAGGTGTGTTAAATTATGAAAGTATAATATGTGTAAATTTTGGGAATAAATACACTTGACATATTGGCTATGAATTGATAAAATAATTTATTTTGCTTTCGAACGCCAAATGTGTTATAATTATAAAGAATATGTTTAGTAACCTATTAGATTAAGAGGGTGTTTTGGTGTTTGAAATAGGAGATAAAATAGTATACCCCATGTATGGGGCAGGTGTTATTGACGATATAGAGGTTTCTGACAAAGAAGGAACAGAGGAAAATCACTATATTATTAGGATACCTAACGGAAATTTAAAAATTAAGGTTGCGGCAAAAAAATCGGAACAAATTGGTATTCGTCTGGTATCTAATTTAGACCAGCTTAACGATGCTATTGAGCAGGTGACCAACACGCCTGTTGTAATTCAAAGTAATTGGAATATTAGGTATAAGGAAAATTTAGAAAAGATAAGAAGTGGAAAACTTCCAGATGTGGTTGAGGTTGCAAGAAACCTCATGTTGCGTGAAAAAGAAAGATGTCTTTCTGGTGCGGAAAAAAAGATGCTAAACAACGCAAAGCAGATAATTATTAGTGAAATTGCATATGCAAAGGAAATAGAACAAAATGTGGCAGAAGATTATCTTGCAAAAAGGCTATTAAGTTGATAAACTATGAAGTGGTAAAATAATACAGACTATTAAGCTAATGCTAATCAAAAAATACAACAACAGAAGGGGGGAGTGGCATGCTTAAAAAGGGTATTGAGTTTTTAATCAGTACTGCATTTACTGCGGCTGTATGTTTATTGCTTAGAGTGGCATACAAGGCAAGGGAATCAAATATAGGGAATATTATACCGGAATATTCTGTATATATCCTTGGCGTTATTGTTGGAGTTGTTTTCTTCCTTGGTTTTGCTCACATTATAAGCAGTGCGATACTAAGCAAAATGGATTCGGTGGAGACAAAACTTGTGAAGATGAGCCTTAAGGAGCTTTTGGCAAGAGTGTTCGGCATTTTTATAGGCCTTACAATTGCTAACCTTATAGGCCTTGCCGTAAGTGGTTATGGCATTATAGGAACAAGTATAACTGTTTTGCTTAACATCACGTTTGGAATTATTGGCTTTAGGGTTGCAAGCAGAAAGAAAGATGAAATTGACAGTTTTAGCGGTTTAATAGAAGGCGTTAAAACAAAGGGCAGCGTTAGTGGTAAGCAGAAGATACTTGATACGAGCGTTATTATCGACGGACGTATACTGGATTTACTGAAAACTGGATTTATAGAAGGAAAAATTATTATACCAAATTTTGTGCTTGAAGAACTTAGGCACATTGCGGACTCATCAGATTCTCTTAAAAGAAACAGAGGGCGAAGAGGCCTTGACATATTAAATGAGATACAAAAACAGACGGCTGTTAATGTTGAAATTATAGATTTTTCTACAAAAGAACAGCTGGAGGTGGACAGTAAACTACTTAAAATGGCAGAAAAAATAGATGCGTTTGTTGTTACAAACGATTTTAACCTTAACAAGGTTGCAGAGTTTCAAGGCGTTAAGGTGCTTAATATCAATGAACTTAGCAATGCAATTAAGCCAGTGGTTTTACCAGGTGAAGATATGCAGGTTACAGTTATTAAAGCCGGCAAAGAGTATGGTCAAGGTGTTGCCTACCTTAATGATGGAACAATGATTGTAGTTGAAGGTGGCAGCAAGTTCACTGGCGAAACTATAAATGTAATTGTTACAAGCGTTTTGCAGACAGCGGCAGGTCGTATGATTTTTACAAAGAAAAAAGATTGATTATGAAGCCGACTTGAATTTTAGGTCGGCTTCTTTCAAGTAAAGGATGATTTTTTATGCAGAATAAATGTGGAGCTGTAATTGTGGCGGCAGGCAGTGGCAAGCGAATGGGCGGTGACGTTAGCAAGCAATTTTTGTGCCTTGGACAAAAGCCTATCATAGTGCATACAGTTGGAAAATTTGAGAAGATTAAAGAAATAGATGAAATAGTTCTTGTTACCTCATTGGCGTATATACAGTACGTTAAGGAGTTGAAAAAGGAATTTGGCTGGAAAAAGGTAACAGTTGTTGAGGGTGGAAAAGAACGGTACAATTCTGTGTTAAAGGGAATTTATGCACTCAGTGAGAATACCCAAATGGTGCTTATACATGATGGAGTAAGACCCTTTGTTTCAGAAAAAAATATACTGGATATAGTTGAGAAAACCCAGCAAACAGGTTCTTGTATATTGGCAGTTCCTGTTAAGGATACCATTAAAGTAGTTGATGGAAATGGCATAGTAATGGGTACACCTGACAGGGGTACATTATGGTCGGTACAGACGCCGCAGGGCTTTAAATTGGAATTACTTAAAAAGGCATACCAAAGCATAGATGATTTTGAAACTGTTACGGATGATGCCATGGTTATGGAAAAGGCTGGATACAGCGTTGCTGTGGTTACTGGCAGTTACCAAAATATAAAAATTACAACGCCAGAAGATTTGGCAATTGGAATGGCTATGGAAATATAGAGAGGGAAATAACATGAAAACACTTGATATATATACGGATGGTGCGTGTTCAGGCAATCCAGGGCAGGGCGGATACGGAGCAGTGCTTTTGTATAACGGCACACGCAAAGAATTATCGGAAGGGTTTGAACTCACCACAAACAATCGTATGGAAGCATTAGCGGTTATAAGGGCACTGGAGGCACTTAAAGAGCCGTGTATGGTGAACTTGTACAGCGATTCTAAATATGTGGTAGATGCAATTGAAAAGGGCTGGGTTAAAAAGTGGAAAGCCAATGGCTGGAAGCGCAACAGCAAAGAAATGGCATCAAACATTGACCTGTGGGAAAATATGCTTGTTTTGCTTGAAAAACATAAGGTGAAATTCATATGGGTGAAGGGTCATGCTGACAATATTGAAAACGAAAGATGCGATGAATTAGCGAGAATGGCAATAAAAAGCGGAATTTTGAAGAAAGATGAGGCATATTGCCGATAAATAACTGGGAATAGAGGTTAATAATAAAAATAATTGATTGACACAAATAGTTATCTGTGATATCATTCTATATGTCGCATGAAGTGTTTGAAAACACATGAGTGTTACAACAACACATTTCAATTTTTTTTTAATGCTAGGAGGATTTTCAATGAAAAAAGGTACAGTAAAATGGTTTAACGCAGAAAAAGGTTTCGGATTTATCTCTGTAGATGGCGAAGACGATGTATTCGTACATTTCTCAGCTATTCAGTCAGAAGGCTACAAGACTCTTGAAGAAGGTCAGGAAGTAGAATTCGAAGTTGTTCAGGGCGCTAAAGGACCACAGGCTGCTAACGTAACACGTGCTTAATCATTTTACAATATAGTCAACTGTACATTTTTTAATTGCATTTGATATATAATAAACGATTTGAGCAACACAGCTCTTTCTAATATTGGAAGCGCAACGGCGTGATGACTAATGTCATCGCGCTTTTTATATTTTAACCTAAGGCCAATATCGTGTTTGGCGAACTAAGCATAGCTATTACAAAACTAAGTGAATTTAGGGTAATGATATAAATTTTAGGCATTTTGTTGGTATTTATCGCCATAGTGTTACATTCTTTTACATTAAAAACAAATAAAAAAATTGCGCATGGTTAATTACTGTGTTAAAATACATAAGTTAGGGAATTATGTAGTTGTATAAAGTTAGAAGAATAAGGGAGTAATGAAATGAGAATTAAGAATGAAAATATCCGTAATGTTGCCATAATTGCACACGTTGACCATGGTAAAACAACCTTGGTTGATGAACTTTTGAAGCAGAGTGGTACCTTCCGTTCAAATCAGGTGGTACAAGAAAGAGTAATGGACTCTGGCGACATTGAAAGAGAACGTGGAATTACAATTTTATCTAAAAATACATCTGTTCACTATGGTGATATAAAAATCAATATTATTGATACACCTGGACACGCTGACTTCGGCGGCGAGGTTGAGCGTGTACTTAAAATGGTAAATGGTGTTGTGCTGGTTGTAGATGCTTTTGAAGGCCCAATGCCACAGACAAAGTTTGTTCTTAGAAAAGCACTTGAGCTTGAGCTTCCTGTTGTTGTTTGTGTGAACAAAGTGGACAGGCCAGAAGCACGTTGTACAGACGTTGTGGATGAAGTTCTTGAACTTTTTATGGAGCTTGACGCAAATGATGAACAGCTTGATTCTACATTTGTATTTGCATCTGCAAGACAGGGCACTGCGTCCCTTAACCCAGAAACACAGGATGAAAACATGAAGTGTATGTTTGAAGCAATTATTGAGCATATTCCATCACCAGAAGGGGACCCAGAAGCGCCACTTCAAACACTTATTACTACCATAGACTACAGTGAATATGTTGGTCGTATTGGTATAGGTAAAATTGAAAACGGAACTATCAAGGTTAATGACGACTGTATGCTTGTTAATGCACATAATCCAGAGTTTAGCGACAGAGTAAAAATAAGCAAACTCTACGAATATGAAGGATTACAGAGGGTAGAGGTTAAAGAGGCATCTATCGGTTCTATTGTAGCCATATCAGGTATTGCTGGTATTCGTATTGGTGACACTATTTGTTCACCACAGAACCCAGAAGCACTTCCTTTTGTTAAAATTTCAGAGCCTACTTTGTCTATGTTCTTCTCTGTAAATGACAGCCCATTTGCAGGTACAGAAGGAAAATTTGTTACATCAAGACATTTAAGAGAACGTCTTTACAAAGAACTTAATACAGACGTAAGCTTACGTGTAGAAGATACAGATACACCTGAAACCTTCAAGGTATCAGGCCGTGGTGAGCTTCATCTTTCAATTCTTATTGAAACTATGAGAAGAGAAGGTTATGAATTCCAGGTGGCTAAGCCAGAGGTTTTATATAAGGATGTTGACGGACAGAAATATGAGCCGATGGAAATTGTAACAGTTGACGTACCAGAAGAATTTGTAGGCAGTGTAATTGAAAAGCTTGGCAGCCGTAAGGGTGAAATGACAGACATGCACCCATCAAATGGCGGATATACACGCCTTCAGTTCTCTATCCCTGCCAGAGGTCTTATTGGCTACAGAAATGAAATGCTTACAGACACTAAGGGTAACGGTATTCTCAACTCACTTTTTGACGGTTACGAGCCATACAGAGGTGAAATTCCTAAGCGTGCACAGGGTTCACTTATTGCCTTTGAAAGCGGTGACGCTGTAGCTTACGGTTTATTCAACGCACAGGAACGAGGCGATTTATTTATACCTGCGGGTGTAAAAGTTTATGCAGGTATGGTTGTTGGTCGTAATGCAAGAAATGACGATATGGAAGTTAATGTTTGTAAAAAGAAACAGCTTTCCAACATGCGTTCTTCAGGTGCAGACGATTCACTTAAGCTTACAACGCATATCAATATGAGCCTTGAGCAGTGTTTGGAGTTTATCGCTGATGATGAGCTTGTAGAGGTAACACCTGTTAGCCTTAGAATGAGAAAGAGAATTTTGGATTCACAGGGAAGAAAGAAAGCAAGAAATCGTGTTTAGAATAAACAGAAGTAATTCGTTGTAAATGTTTAATGGGGTGATTTAGGTAGTGCTTAGGAAAATGCCGATGTTCATTTGGTGTTTTCCTAACAACATGCCATTATAATCACCCCATTTGTTTAATCTTTTGAGGTGCAACAATATGTCGGGAAAAGGAAAAAGCAGCTCATTTCTGAAACAGGCGGCAATCTTAGCCTCTGCGGGAATGATAGTTCGATTTATAGGCTTTTTGTATAGGTTGCCAATGACAGCCCTTATTGGGAATACAGGCAACGCTATTTACGGTGCAGGGTATCAGGTTTATAACCTTTTACTTATATTGTCTTCAGCTGGTTTGCCAGCCGCTATTGGCAAAATGGTGTCGGAAAGACTTGCAATGAAGGAATATAGAAATGCACACAAGGTGTTTTTGGTATCCCTGGCTTGGTCTGGCGGTATCAGCTTTGTATTTATGATACTGTTGCTTTTGTTTGCCAATACCATTGCAGTTAATGTTTGTAAAATGCCTGGGGCATATTATACATTGCTTACATTGGCACCAACTATATTTATTGTTGGCATTATGTCTGTTTTTCGGGGATATTTTCAAGGTATGAACAATATGGTTCCTACAGCAGTATCTCAAATTGTGGAGCAGTTATTTAATGCTGTTTTCAGCGTGCTTTTAGCATGGATACTGGTTAAAAAAAGTATTGCCCTTGGTGCGGCAGGAGGTACTGCGGGTACCGGCATAGGTGCATTTGCAGGATTGTTGGTAGTAGTGGGCACATATTTTTTAATGAAGCCCAAAATAAAGCGAAAGATAAACGCTCCTAGTACTGGCTACAAAGAAGAAAGTGCTAAAGAAATAGGAAAGTTGTTGCTTGGCACAGCAGTGCCTATTATTATTGGAACTGCTATTTATTCCATAACCAACCTTGCAGATATGAGTATGGTTATGGACAGACTTCTGGTTTCAGGTGCATTTACTACTGATGAAGCGACTATTTTGTACGGACAGTTGCAGGGCAAGTATGTGGTGCTTACAACACTACCTGTTGCAATATCCACGTCTATGGCTACGGCGGCTGTTCCCAATATTGCAGCCTCTGCGGCACTTAAAGACAAGGTAGCGGTACGGCGCAAAATTAATATGGCCATAAAAATTGCAATGGTTATATCTATACCAGCGGCAGTTGGCATGGGAGTTTTGGCTCATCAGATACTATTGATGCTGTTTCCAACGGTGCCAGATGGCGGAGATTTGCTGGCAATCGGTTCGGTTTCTATTGTTTTTCTTGCTTTAAGTCAAATAGTTACGGGAACATTGCAAGGCATTGGCAAGGTTAAAACGCCAGCTGTTAATGCGGCATGTGGTGCGGTTGTTAAAATAATACTTAACTATGTGCTCATAGTTATTCCCTCAATAAATGTTAAAGGTGCTGTAATTTCTACAATTGTGTGCTATATGTTGGCATCTACCCTTAATCTTAGGGCACTTATAAAGGCAACAAGGTTTACGCCAGACCTTAATGGAGCACTTGTTAAACCAACACTTGCGGCACTGTTTATGGGGCTTGCCTGCTATTTTTCATACAAAGGATTTTTTGCCCTTAATGTGGGGAATACAATAGCTACATTGTTTGCCATTATTGTAAGCATTGGTGTTTATGGTTTTGTGATGCTTATTATAAAGGGTATTACAAGGGATGACCTTGGTGTAGTGCCAGGCGGCAAAAAGCTGGTTGTTATATGTGAAAAGCTTAGGTTGCTTTAATCAGCGTGTAGACCAAGTCTACACGCGGTACCCCAAGTTGCAAGTCGACTTGGGGTAGTTACAGGTAGTATAAAAGTCAGTATTTTCAAATCAGGCTTAAAAGCCTTGAAAATATTGACTTTTTTTGCGTTTCGGCAGAAATAAATTCCGCCTGCACGTTTCCATTTGGCAACTCTTTGTTCCCAAACCCTCATCGATAATATTGTTTTTTGTATAAAAAATGGAAAACCTGTTAATGCTATATAAAAAAGGAAAGGCGTGGTTGATTGTGAAGAACAAAAGAGCGCTGGTTTTTGTGGCATTGGCAGTTTTTTGCACGGTTATGGGTACAGGCATAGGCTATGTGTATACCACGGCTAAGTATGGTAAAGGTACGGTGCAGGCAGATGAACAGGAAAACACAGCAGAGATACAAGTAAATGAATATACACCTACATCTATGGCAGAAGAAAAAATAACACCATCCACTAAAATGGTGTATCAATACTACTATACTGAAGACGGGGTGACAGAGGTTCAAGAGGATATACCACCATATTTTATGCTAGACCTTACACTAAGTGAAATATCTAAGTATTATACCACTTGGGATATTGTATCATTTTCTCCCAAAGAGGTTGTAATGCGCAAAACAATTGTAGGTGCGAGCCAGCAGAGATATGTGGTGGGGCAAAAAGACGGATATGTGGCGGTGTATTATGAAGAAGAACAAGAGGGCATAAGTTTGAAAGAACTAACGGGGATACCTGTAGATGGCCTAAGTGAAGATGAAAAACTTCGTTTAAACCAAGGAATTAAAGTTATGGGTAACGAAGCACTGGCACGGACGTTAGAAAATTACAGTAGCTGAAAAAAAGTTTGTTAAAAAAATTTCAAATTCTATAGACAGATTTTTAACAGTATGATATAATCACTTAAGTGGAAATTCCCCAATATTTTCACGATGTAGCTTGGCTGCATCCCCAATAAGAAATACCTTCTCTTTGTGAGAAAAGACAGTCTTTCGGCGGACTGTCTTTTTTCGTTGTATAAAAAACAGGGGAAATAGGTATATTGGAAATATGTGTATTTTCATTGACACAAAGGTAAATGGGATAATATACTTGTTTTAGAAATGGAATGAATATTTAAGGAAACGATGATTACATTAATCAGTGTTTCCTTAGGAAAAGTGGTAGAGAATTTTGAATGTGAATTTAAATAAAGAACAAAAACTAAATAAATTGGCAGTGTTCAGCGATGAAACCCCTGCTTACAGATACCCGGCAGAACCCTTGTGGCGGGATAAGGTGACGGTTAAAATACGTACCTTAAAAAATGATGCCCAAAACATTACAGTTGTGTGGGATGATGGAACATTACTTGCGCAAAAAACCGATACAGATACTCAATTTGATTACTATACAGCAGTTTTTCCACCCAACACAAAAACAATACGATATTATTACAAGATTGTTCGTGGCGGCGAGGTATATTATTACTCTCGCGTAGGGGTAAGCCATCAGCCACAGCGTTATGCGGACTTTGTACTTACAAGGGATTTTAAAACCCCTCTTTGGAGCAAGGGAAGTATAATGTATCAAATTTATGTGGACAGATTTTTTGCTGGTGACAGCACAAACAATGTTAAAACCAACGAATATATATACCTTAACGAACCAGTAAAGTTTATTGAGGACTGGTACAAGGTACCAGAAGCGGATGATGTGGGCAATTTTTACGGCGGCGATTTGCAGGGAGTTATGGATAAGCTGAATTACCTAAAAAATCTTGGGGTGGACGCAATTTATTTTAATCCCATTTTTGTATCACCAAGCAACCATAAATATGATATACAGGACTATGACCATATAGACCCTCATATAGGAAAGATTGTGAATGATAGTGGTAATTTAGTTGATGAAAATGAGAATGGTAACGAAAACGCCACAATGTATGTCAAAAGAACTACAGATGCAAAAAATCTTATGGCTTCGGATGAAGTTTTTATTGAGCTTGTGCGCAAAGCACATAGCCTTGGAATGAAGGTTATTTTGGACGGCGTTTTTAATCATTGTGGCGCATTTAACAAATGGTTGGACAGAGAGGGGATTTACAGCAAGGATGAGAGATACCCAAAAGGTGCATTTATAGATGAAAACAGCCCTTATAGGGAATATTTTTTATGGAGTAAAGAAGGTCAATGGCCAGAAAACTATGAGGGCTGGTGGGGCTTTTCCAATCATCCTAAGCTTAATTACGAGAACTCACCTAAGCTATTTAACGAAATAATGGCAGTTGCAAAGAAATGGCTTATGCCTCCTTTTAATGCAGATGGATGGAGAATTGACGTTGCGGCAGATTTGGGTCAAAGCGAAGAATTTAACCATAGATTTTGGAAAGAGTTTCGCAAAGCAGTTAAAAGTGCAAAGCCCGAAGCTATTATTCTTGCGGAGCATTACGGTGACGCCACTAATTGGCTAAATGGCGATGAATGGGATACCATTATGAATTACGATGCTTTCATGGAGCCTGTTTCTTACTTCCTAACTGGAATGGAAAAGCATAGTGATGAGTTTAGAGCGGATTTACTGAACAACGCCATTGCCTTTGCAAACACTATGGTACAAAATATGGCAAGATTGCCTGTACAAACATTGCTTACGGCAATGAATCAGCTTTCTAATCATGACCATTCAAGATTTTTAACCCGAACCAATGGACGCAGTGGAAGGGTAGCCCAATTGGGCAGTAATAGTGCTGAAGAAAATGTAAATGTTTGTGTAATGCGTCTTGGAGTGCTAATACAGATGACGTGGATTGGCTCGCCAACAATTTACTATGGTGACGAAGCAGGGTTGTGTGGTTTTACCGACCCAGATAACAGACGAACATATCCATGGGGACGTGAGGATATGAGCTTGATTGAATATCACGCAGCCCTAATACGCATTAGAAAGAATAATCCAGTTTTAAGCTTTGGCTCTACCCTGTTTTTAAACGAGGAATACGGAATTATTGTCTATGGCAGGTTTAACGGAAAAGAAAAAATGGTTATTGCCATTAATAATACCGACCAAGAACATACAATAGAAATTCCAGTGTGGAGAATTGACATATTAGACGAAGAAAATCTTTACAAAACTTACCAGACCAATATGTTTGGCTTTGGATATTCTGGTGAAAAATTTATTGTTAAAAATGGGGTTTTAAAAATAACTCTTACTGGCAGAAATGGTGTGGTACTTTCAAATGAACATTAAAATATTACATGAAGATGAAGATATTGTGGTGGCTTATAAGCCCCACGGTGTGCCATCCCAGGCAGATAAAACCGGGGATATAGATATGGTTACTTACCTTACCAAGGAATGTAATGCTCAATATATAGGGGTAATCAACCGTTTAGATAGACCTGTTGGAGGGATTATGGTTTTTGCAAAAAACCCCCAAGGGGCAGCAAAGCTTTCGTTACAGCTGCAAAAAAATGAAATTTGTAAACAATACACTGCTGTAATATGTGGAGAACCTACCGATAAAAATGGCGAACTTGTGGATTATTTGGTTAAAAACCAAAAGCTTAATATGAGTAAAGTGGTAAGCAAAGGAACTAAGGAGGCAAAGGAAGCAAGACTTAAATACATGATTTTAGATACAGTAGATAGTGCCAAATGGGGCAAACTTTCATTGGTTAGGGTAGACCTGATGACAGGCAGGCATCACCAAATTAGGGTGCAGTTTTCTGCACGGAATTTACCGCTTTGGGGCGATAATAAATACAATGAAGCTTTTAAAAAGCACCGTGGATTTACGGAGATTGCGCTTTGCAGCACCAGACTTGGGTTTAAGCACCCAAAAACCAACAAAGCTCTGGATTTTGTTGTGAAGGCTGAGGGTGAGGGTTTTAAAGCCTTTGAAACAGTTTTATAAGTAAAAAAATAAAGTTCTGTAACGCTTAAATAGTGTGAGGCAAAGCGTTACAGGATTTTTTAAAAAAATGTGAAAAATTTTCAAAAAAGTAGTGACAAATAAAAAGAATGAGTTATAATACAAATATAGGAGATTAGCAGTCGATAGCCTTAGTGGCTAACAGTTTTAAAGAGGAATGTTTTTTCGCAGGGGCTGTCCCTAAACTGCAAGGTCTTATTATTTTTAGGTTTTGTTAGCAATCAACAAGATTGTTGGCTAACAACATCGTATATATTAGGAGGCGAGATTTATGCTTTGCGAAAGATGTAAGAAAAATCAGGCAACAATACACATGACGCAGGTAATTAACGGAGATGTAAAAGAGATATATCTTTGCCCTGAATGTGCTGCAAATGAGGAATATTCAAATAAATTTTCCTTCCATAACATGTTTCAGGAGTTATTTAACTTAGCATCATCGCCAGCAGAGGTGTTTGGTGGCTATAATTCATCCGGGCTTAAATGTCCTGTATGTGGGCAAACCTATGAGGAATTTAAGAAAATGGGCAAGCTGGGATGCGTTTCGTGCTACACTTCATTTTCCCAAAATCTTGACCATACTTTAAAAAGCATTCATGGCAGTAACGAGCATAAGGGTAAAATTCCACAAAAAAGCGGTGGAAAAATGCTTGCAAAAAGAGAAAAAGAAAACCTTAAGCGTCAGCTTGCAGTAGCTATAGAAAAGGAAGAATATGAAGAGGCTGCAAAAATAAGGGATAGAATAAGAAGCCTTGAAAAGGAGGGCGGGGAACAATGAAGTGGTACGAAGAGAAAACCGTTGACGATGGCATTGTTATTTCAAGCCGTGTAAGGCTGGCAAGAAATATTAAAAAATATCCTTTTCCGCCTAAAATATCACCCCAGCAATGTGAAACTATGATTGATGAGCTAAAAGGAGCGTTACTTAATGAAAGAACTCCTCTTGGCAGTCAGTTTAAATATGTTGAGGTTAATAAGCTAACGGCAAATGAAAAGAGAGGCATGATGGAAAGCCACATCATAAGCCCTGTAATGGTGGCTAAGGCTGAAAAATGTGGCGTGCTTATTAAGGACGATGAAACTGTAAGCATAATGCTTAACGAGGAAGACCATGTAAGAATACAAACTATTTTTCCAGGCGAAAATATTGATAAAGCATGGGATTTGGCAGATAAAATTGATAACTTGATTGAGGAGAGCGTGGAGTATGCCTTTGATGAGGGATGTGGATATATTACAAGCTGCCCAACTAACATAGGTACAGGGCTTAGAGCCTCGTTTATGATACATGTACCAGCGCTGGAAGGTGCAAGACAGATGCAAAATCTTGTAACTGCTCTTGGAAAATTTGGAATTACTGTAAGAGGAATTTATGGCGAAGGAACCGAGGCGGTTGGTTCAATTTATCAAATTTCTAACCAAATTACCCTTGGTCAAAGTGAAGATGAGATAATAAAAAATCTTAAAAATGCTGTTAATTTTGTTAAGGAACAGGAAATACGGTTCAGAGAAAACTTAATTCAAAATAGAAATATGGATATTGAGGACGACATTTACAGAGCTTATGGTATTGTTTCAAATGCGAGAAAAATTTCAGCAAAAGAAGCCATGGCAATTTTATCTAAAATAAGAGAGGGCTTTGTTTTGGGAATTTTAGATGTTCCCAAACCAAAAGAAACCATTTATAATGTGATGATAAACATTCAGCCAGGTAATATGCAAAATAATTTTATAACTGAAAACAATGGTAATAAAAGAGATGAAGTTCGTGCAAAATATTTGAGAGATGTATTCAAGGAAATTTAGCGGTGTGCTTATGCCGTAATGATTTGAATGTTTTAAAGGAGGTATAAATATGGAAGGCAAATTTACGGAAAAAGCTCATGAGGCTATACGTAAGGCACAGCACGGCGCTGTAGCTTTAGGGCATAACTATGTGGGCACAGAACATATATTGCTGGGTCTTTCGGCCGTTGCAGACAGCGTATCTGCAAAGGCAATAGAGAGCCAAGGCATAAGTGAAACAGATATAACAGAAAAAATTGAAGAGCTTATTGGCATAAGTAGTGGCGGCAGTTTACAGGGCTACACACCGAGGGTTAAACGTATTTTAGATGGTGCAGTGCAGGAGGCACTTACTATGGGCACAGGCTATGTGGGCACAGAACACATACTTATTGCATTGCTTGGGGAAAGTGACTGCATAGCAGTTAAAATTTTACAGTCATTAGGTGTTAATCTTCAGCGTATGTACGAGGATATTATGAATATGCTTGGCGAGGGTGAAGATAGACAAGGCTTATCTATGGGCAGTAGGCAAGCACAGGGTGACAGTTCTACACCAACCCTTGATAAGTTCAGCAGAGATTTTACAAAAATGGCACAGGAAAGCAAGTTTGACCCTATTGTTGGGCGGGACAAGGAAATTGATCGTGTAATTCAAATTTTAAGCAGAAGAACAAAGAATAACCCATGCCTTGTTGGGGACCCAGGTGTTGGAAAAACTGCTATAGTAGAGGGCTTGGCACAAAAAATAGTTATGGGCGATATACCTGAACCCCTTAAAAATAAGCGAGTTGTGTCTTTAGACCTGTCAGCAATGGTGGCAGGCTCTAAGTACAGAGGCGAGTTTGAAGAGCGAATCAAGAGTGTTATGGACGAGGTAAAGAAAGATGGCAAAGTAATTCTGTTTATTGACGAGCTACACACAATTATAGGTGCAGGCGGTGCAGAGGGGGCAATTGATGCTTCTAATATCCTTAAACCATCTTTGGCAAGGGGCGAAATTCAGCTTATTGGTGCAACCACCCTTGAGGAATACAGAAAACATATTGAAAAGGATGCGGCACTTGAAAGACGTTTTCAGCCGGTTAAGGTTGAAGAACCATCGGAAGAGGAAGCAATACAAATGCTTTATGGCTTGAGGGACAAATATGAAGCCCATCACAATGTTAAAATAACAGATGAAGCAATTGTTGCCGCGGTTAAAATGAGCGCTAGGTATATAACTGATCGGTTTTTGCCAGATAAAGCAATAGACCTTGTGGACGAGGCGTCATCTAAAATAAGACTGCAAAGCTACACAGCACCTTCTGAGGTAAAAAGCCTTGAGGAGAGATTGTCAACCTTAGAAAAGGAAAAAGAAGAGGCAATTAAAACCGAAGACTTTGAAAAAGCAGGAACGGTGAAAAAAGAGCAGGCAAAGCTGAAAGAAGTTCTTGAAGAGGCTAAAAAAGAGTGGGAAAGCAAAAATACTTCAACCCAGCATAAGGTTACGGAAAATGAAATTGCAGATGTAATTGCAAGCTGGACGGGAATACCTGTAAAAAGTATTCAGCAGGAGGAAGGACAACGACTTATGCACATGGAGGAATTGCTGCATAAGCGTGTAATTGGTCAGGAAGAGGCTGTTGAAGCCATTGCAAAGGCAGTGCGCCGTGGCAGAGTTGGCCTTAAAGACCCAAAAAGACCTATTGGCTCATTCTTGTTCCTTGGCCCTACGGGTGTTGGCAAAACAGAACTTAGCAAGGCGTTGGCAGAGGTTCTTTTTGGCGATGAAAATGCTATGATTAGAATTGATATGTCGGAATACATGGAAAAGCATAGTGTATCCAAAATGATTGGTTCACCTCCAGGATATGTTGGTTATGACGAGGGTGGTCAACTTAGTGAAATGGTAAGAAGAAAGCCTTATTCCGTAGTGCTTTTTGATGAAATTGAAAAAGCGTCTCCAGATGTATTTAACGTACTTTTACAGGTGCTTGACGATGGGCATATAACCGATGCACAGGGCAGAAAAATTGACTTTAAAAACACGGTTATTATTATGACATCAAATGCTGGTGCTAGAAATATAATTGAACCTAAGAAGTTAGGCTTTACAACTGATAGCTCCAGCGAGAAAAACCACAAGAATATGAAAAAAGATGTTATGGACGAAGTAAAGAAGTTGTTTAAGCCAGAGTTTCTTAACAGAATTGATGATATAATTGTGTTCCATGCCCTTAACGAGGAAAACGTAAAAGCCATTGTTCAGCTTATGACAAAGGAAATTACAGCAAGAATTAAGGAAAATATGGACATCACCGTTGAGTTTGACGACAGTGCCGTAAGCTATATTGCCAAAACAGGCTTTGACCCGGCATATGGTGCAAGACCATTAAGAAGAGCATTGCAGAACAAGGTTGAAGATAGATTTGCCGAAAGTTACCTTGAGGATAAGTTTAAAGCCGGCGACACAGTAGTTATAGGTGCATTAGAAGAAGAAATAACTATTGCTAAGAAATAATTTAAAAGAGCTTCGAATATTTTCGAAGCTCTTTTATAAATTTTTTTGGTAGTGCCAGGGATGGGGCGTGTATTCCCTAATTTTGACATAAAATTCCGCAATTATTTAAAATTTTTATTTAATATATACAAACTTTAATTCTATTGGTATAATACTATAATAGATAAGTTTTATATACTTGAAATCTATATTAATTATAGGGAGGCACTCAAAATGTCAGTAATAGAAGAATTAATAAGACTTGAGGACGATGGTACTTTAAGCTTTGGCAATTACCTTATGGACAGCAAGAAAAAAGTTTTGGACTTTGAGGTTAATGGGGATTTGTACTACGTTAAAACATATAACGAAATTACAAAGGTTGAAAAAAACAGCAAGCTTCTTTTAGAAGTTGTTCCAGGGGCAACAATACATAACCTTAAAATGGATGATAAAAATGTTACATTCTCTGTAGAGAGTAATGTTGATGTTCATGTTACCATGGAGCTTGAGGCAGACAAAGAATACAAAATATTTGTAGACGATTTTAACGTAGGGAGTGTTAAAGCAACACTTGCAGGCAAAGTTAACTTTAGTTTAGACACCAAAGGTGGCGCTAAAGAAGTTAAAATTGAGAAGGTTTCCTAATTTGATTTTTTTAAATATTAAATAATCAAAAGCTTAAAACTAAGCTCAGCCTAACACTAATGTGTTTTGGCTGAGCTTTCTTGTAACTGCGGAGGTATGGGATGAAAGAAAAAATAGTATACATATGTAGCAATTGTGGTAATAAATCCGCTAAATGGATGGGCTTTTGCTCAAGATGCAACGAGTACAATACATTTGAGGAAAAAAAAGAAAGCACCGCATCTAAGAAAAGCCAGCAATCACAGTCTTACGTAAGCCTTAAAGGTGCAACACGCCTTAAAAATGTTGAAACTGGAAATAGTGACAGAATAATTACATCAGTTAATGAGTTTAACAGAGTTGTTGGAGGAGGTCTTGTTAAAGATTCCGTTACAATTATTTCTTCACCACCAGGTGGTGGGAAAAGCACCTTGGCTCTGTCTATATCCAACGACGTGGCTAATCAGGGTCTTAAGGTATTATATGCCTCGGGTGAGGAGAGTGAAAGTCAGATTAAAAACCGTGCCGACAGAATACTTAAACAAATTAACAATGATGTTTGGATAGTTTCGGACACATGCCTTGACAATGTGCTGAATGAGGCAAGACAAACTGGTGCCAATTTAGTAGTAATAGATAGTATTCAAACCTTTCAGCTTAATGAGTTTCTTCCGTCACGTGCAGGAAATCCAACCCAAACTATGGAGTGTGCAGGGGAGCTTGTGCGTCTTGCAAAAAGCGGAGAACAGCCTGTTGCAGTCATTATTATTGGGCAGATGAACAAAAATGATGAACTTGCTGGTCTTAGGGCGTTGGAGCATTTGGCAGATACGGTGCTTTTAATGGACGGGGAAAATGAAGATGAGTTAAGAAGTATAATGGCTACAAAAAATCGTTTTGGCAGCACAGGGGAAATGGGATTTTTCAGCATGACAGAAAGTGGTTTGGTTTCCATCGATAATCCATCAGAATTTTTTGTGACGCAAAGAGATGAAACCGACCAAGTGTCGGGCAGTGCCATAACGGTAATAAGAGAAGGCTCACGCCCAGTCATTGCAGAGGTGGAAAGCCTTGTAAGCCGAAGTTTTACACCATACCCAACCCGTATTGGTGAGGCTTTGCGCAGGGAACAGCTGAATACGCTGATTTCAATTTTAGAGCAAAGGTGCGGTATAAATCTTTACGATAAGAATGTTGTAATTAAGTCCATGGGTGGTCTGAAACTTAGAGAACAAGCCTCTAATCTTGCTGTACTTATGTGTATATCCTCCTCTGTTTTTGATCAACCTATCAGTGCAAGCACGGCTTTTATTGCCGATGTTGGCCTTACGGGAGAGTTAAAAAAAGTTCCGTCACAAGAGGTGCGTATAAAGGAACTGGATAGAATGGGATTTAAACAGGTTTATGTTGCAAAAGACAGCACAAAAAACATAAAATCGGATAAAATAAAAGTTGTGGAGTGTAAGTATTTGGCACAGGTGATTGCCATGGTATTCCAAAGGTAATGTTGCACAAATCTATAAGCTGTACTTATAGAAGGTGTAAATAAAATATAGTTTACTAATATTAAAAGCTATAATATAATTGTGTATACAGGGCGACAGGTGCCATGGTGAAAAACAATTGTTCGTTGGGAGGAAACATGATGAGTGAAGTTAAAATAAAAAAGTTTAAAAAAGTCCTCGTTGCCAACAGAGGAGAAATTGCAATACGTGTTTACAGGGCGTTAAACGAGCTTGGAATACAAACTGTTGGTATTTTTTCCAAAGAGGATAAATATTCTCTGTTCAGAACAAAAACAGACGAAAGTTATGAGCTTGATTCAAATAAAGGCCCTATTGATGCCTATTTGGATATTCAAGAAATTATAAGAATTGCAAAGTCAAAGGGCGTTGATGCAATTCATCCAGGGTATGGTTTTCTTTCGGAAAATCCCGATTTTGTTGAGGCATGTGAAAAAGCTGGCATTGCATTTATTGGTCCTTCAAAACAGACGATGAATGCCATGGGCGACAAAATTTCGTCCAAAAGAATAGCGATAGAGTGCAATGTTCCAATTATACCAGGTATTGACCATGCAATTAAAAGCGAGAAAGAAGTTATGGAAATTGCTCGTAAAGTTGGATATCCTGTTATGCTTAAAGCATCTAACGGTGGCGGCGGACGCGGTATGCGTATTGTTAACTGCGAAGAGGATATGCCAAGAGAGTTTGCAGAGGCTGTTAACGAAGCAAAAAAAGCCTTTGGAGATGACAAAATTTTTATTGAGAAATACCTCCGTGACCCTAAGCATATAGAAGTACAAATTATAGGTGATAAATACGGTAACATTGTTCACCTTTTTGATAGAGACTGTTCTGTACAGCGAAGACATCAGAAAGTTGTGGAATATGCACCGGCATTTACCATAAGAGAAGAAGTGCGTCAGAGAATTTTTGCCGATGCAGTTAAACTTGCAAAGCACGTTGGGTATAAAAATGCAGGAACGTTAGAGTTTCTTGTGGATGCTGACCAGAATTACTATTTTATTGAAATGAACCCACGTATTCAGGTGGAGCATACAGTAACTGAAATGATTACTGGCATTGATATTGTGCAGACACAGATAATGATTGAAGAGGGTTATCCTCTTAACAGCGAGGAAATTAATATTAAAAGTCAGGAAGACATTCCTTGCTCGGGCTATTCAATACAGATGCGTGTAACAACTGAAGACCCTGCAAATAACTTCCTGCCAGATACAGGTAGGATTGTTGTTTACCGTTCAGCAGCAGGTAACGGCATACGTTTAGATGGCGGTACTGCTTACACTGGTGCGGAAATAACACCATATTACGATAGCCTTTTGGTTAAAATTATTGCTACCGACAGAAGTTTTGCCTCTGCAGTAAGAAAGGCAGTGCGTACACTTAAAGAAACAAGAGTAAGAGGTGTTAAAACGAATATTCCATTCCTTATAAATGTGTTGCAGAACGAAACCTTTATTAGTGGCAAGTGCACAACAACATTTATAGGAAATACGCCTGAACTTTTTGAAATTTCTCTGGGAAAAGACAGAGCAACAAGAATTGCGGAGTTTATAGGTAACAAAATTGTGAATGAAGCCAATGGTGTTAAACCAACAGTTACATGCGTGGATGCACCTATAGTTACAGATAGGCCTGTTTACGGTGCAAAGGATGAGTTTTTAAAGCTTGGCGCAAAGGGCTATACACAAAAAATATTAAATGATAAAAAGCTGTATATTACAGATACATCTATGCGTGATGCACACCAGTCCCTTATGGCTACACGTATGCGTAGCATTGACCTTTTAAAGGCAGCACCTGCAACTAATCAGGTTATGCAGAACGCTTTCTCCGTTGAGGCATGGGGTGGTGCAACATTTGACGTAGCATACCGTTTCCTTAAAGAGTCCCCTTGGATTAGATTGGAACAGCTTAGAAAGCAGATGCCAAATACACTTATTCAGATGCTTTTAAGAGCATCCAATGCAGTTGGCTACAGTAACTATCCTGACAACGTGGTTGCAAACTTTATTCGTGTTGCGGCAGACCGTGGGGTTGATGTTTTCAGAATTTTTGACAGCCTTAACTGGGTTGAAAATATGAAAATGCCTATTGAAGAGGCCCTTAAAACAGGTAAAATTGTTGAGGGAGCAATTTGCTACACAGGCAATATTTTAGACCCTAATGAAAGAAAGTACACAGTTGACTATTATGTAAGCAAGGCAAAAGAGCTGGAGGCACTTGGGTGTCATATATTTGCAATTAAGGACATGGCAGGTTTGCTAAAGCCATATGCTGCAAAAGAACTTTTCACTGCCCTTAAGGCAGAACTTAATATACCTATCCACCTGCATACTCATGATTCTACAGGAAACGGCGTAAGTACCATACTTATGGCGGCAGAGGCTGGTGTAGACATTGTTGATACAGCAGTTGAGGGTATGAGTAGTCTTACAAGTCAGCCTTCCATGAACTCTGTTGTTGAAGCACTGAGTGGAACAGACCGTGACACAGGACTTGACCCTCAAGAGCTTACACGCCTTAGCCACTACTATGGTCAGATTAGGCAGGTATATGCAGGCTTTGAAAGCCCTATGAAAACACCTAACACTGAAATTTATAAGTATGAGATACCAGGTGGCCAGTACTCCAACCTTCTAGCACAGGTTAGAGAAATGGGTGCCGGAGAAAACTTTGAGGAAATTAAGGAGCTTTACAAGCAGGCAAATGAGCTTTTGGGCAATATTATTAAGGTTACACCTACAGCTAAAATTGTTGGCGACCTTGCAATATTTATGTTCAAAAATGGTCTCAATAAGGAGAATATATTTACAGAGGGTGCAGAGTTATCTTATCCTGATTCTGTAGTTGATTATTTTATGGGTAATGTTGGTCAGCCAGATGGCGGCTTCCCTGAAAAGCTGCAAAAAATTGTGCTTAAAGGGCAAACTCCACTTACAGAAAGAGCAGGTAAAGTTCTACCGCCAGCAGATTTTGATGTTATCAAAAAACATATCTGCGAGTTTAATGATATTGATGCAACCAAGGTGAATGAGCGTAATATATTAAGCTATGCCTTGTACCCTAAGGTATATGATGATTATTGCCAGCACCTTGAATATTACAACGATGTTTCTAAGCTAGAGAGCCATGTTTTCTTCTACGGGCTTAAAAAAGGTGAGGAAACATACCTTAAGATTGGTGAGGGTAAAGAAATTATTATTCGTTATGTAGATTCTTCAGAGCCTAACGAGGATGGAATGAGAACCCTTACCTTTGAAATTAATGGTGTAATGCGTGAAATTAAGGTACAGGATAAGCAGCTTGAGGTTAACACCGACAAAAATCTTAAGGCTGAAAAAGGGAATCCATGCCAAATTGGTTCACCTATCCCTGGAACTGTTGGTAAGATACTTGTTAAAGAGGGCGACAGAGTTGAAAAGAATAGTATCCTTATGACAGTTGAGGCTATGAAGATGGAAACATCTATTGTATCAAAAGTTAGCGGAGTAGTTGACAAGATTTATATTAAAGAAGGCGAAAGAGTTATGCAGGAAGAACTGCTTATAACTTTTGTGGCTGAATAAATAAAATAAAAATACCTTGGGACGGAGTCCCAAATCCTGTAGCCTTTTAAAGGTTTTTGGGGTTTGGAGACGAAGTACCAAGGTTTTTTTGTTTTACGGTAAGATACAAGGTTTTGATTTTTATTAAAACTTGTGTTATAATTATGTAACAAAGTTAACAATATTTAACATTTGGTTAATAAGGAGAGGAAGAATGAGCAAATTATACAAAGCAATGTTTGTTTTAGTTTTATGTTTTGCAATGGCAACTAGTGTGATGGGTGCAGATATAAAATGCAGTGCGTGGGCAACGGAAGCTGTAACAAGTGCCGAAGAAAAAGGGTTTGTGCCAAGTAGTCTTCTTTTAAAGGCAAATGAGCCAATAACAAGAAAGGAAATGTGCAGCCTTATAATGCAGTTTTACAGGGTATACACAGGCAACGACTATAAGTCTTTGGCTAAAAGCCAGTTTACAGATGAAAAAAGCAGTGATGTTGTAACCGCAGTAGAACTGGGATTGTTTTCGGGTGTATCTAATAATATTTTTGCGCCAAATGATAAATTAACCAGAGAGCAAATGGCTACGGTTATGGTAAGGCTTTTTAATAAGGTTGATATAAAACTTACACAAAATTCTGATTCTGACGAAGTATTTAATGACAATGCAAAAATTGCAGATTGGGCTAAGGCATCCGTTGCACTGCTGAAAAAGAATGGCATTATAAATGGAGACAGCAATGGATATTTTAACCCAAAGGCAATAACTACAACCGAGCAAGTGATAGCTGTACTTATGCAAACACAGTCTACATCTTCTCAAAGTCCAACAGGAGCACAGGCTGTTAAGGTTGGTAATGTTACTATAAACCTTGGCGAGAATTTGATAACGGTTTTAAACAAGCTTGGTGAGCCAAGCCGAATAGACCAAAATGAATTTGGAACACAACGGTACGTGTTTGCCAGCAACTATGAAAGATTTGTGATGGTGGGGATAAGTAATAACAAAGTTGTAGAAATTTATACTAATTCAGCAAGCCTTGGCTATGGCACAATTACATCAAAAACTACTTATGGAACAATTAAATTTGACAAATATAAAACCTACTCATCAGAAAAGGCTGTTTATCAAACTGACAAATATGTGTTTACCGTGTTTTTTGACAGTTTAGACAACCAAAAGGTGGATGCAATTTATCTTAGAGAAAGTGACCTTACACAGGTAAACGATTTTTACGGTACAGGCTATGAGGCTTATGTTGAAAAGGAACTCTTTGACATAATTAATGCCTCACGTGTTAAAAATGGACTGGTAGAGTATAAACGCAACGGTTATTCTGACGTGGTTGCCAAGGCGCATTCTGCAGAGATGAAGAGTTTTTTAAGAAGCGACTATAATAGCATAAAGGGGCTTACACCATTTCAACGTATGGATAAAGCGGGCATTAAATACAGCCTTGCGGCAGAAAATATATTTGCAGAGACAAGTGGAGATGCAATAGAGATTTACGGCTGGTGGATGAGTAATGTGTCAACCAGAAGCAACCTTTTAAGTGACGATTTTACAGATATTGGAATTGGATGTGTTGGTGCAAGCTATAAGAAGGTGTTTTTTACAACAGCAGATATGTTTGCAGGTGAATAATAAAAAGCTCCGTATTTAGCGGGGCTTTTTATTTTAGAATGTTATAAATTCAGGATATTACTATATAAATTCCGCCACCCGTTAAGGTGGAGATTTCAATTTAAGCTATAATAGCATTTTGTAAATTATCTTCCATTACAGCAGTTGTCACTTGGCAGTGGCATCGGTGATGGGCAGTCTTTTGAAGGTCTATAGAAGGACTTAGGTGCAAAAAGTCTTGACGGGAAGTCCAAGCTATCAAAGAATGTGCAAGGGTCTAAGGTTTCAGGGGAAACGGCGGAGCACTCTTCAGGCATGCAGTCACCATGGTTTTCAACACACATGTTGGAAAATCTAAACAGTTTAACTACAGCAAAAAGTCCTATTGTAACATTTACAGCGACAGGTATAAGCATTCCAGTGCCTAATTGTGTGCAGTCGCAGTTACCAATCTGTGTCTGTGGTGAAACGAAGTTAGGTGGGCATGGATAGCTTAAACATGCTGCAAGTGCAACAGCATTTCCTTCTACGCCAACGAATGGGCCGTTTTGGACCTTATCAGCGTACAGTTCGTTATACATAGCTACGCACATATCCTCTCCACCGAAAAGTGACAATGTGGTTGTATAGGTGTTGAATGCAGGTATAACAAATATTTCGTTACTTTCGGCATCATAGAATTTAAGGACGTAAGTGAAGGTGAATTTTACTACTACATCCCAAAAACCGTTACGGAAAGCGCTTGGTGTTTTACTGATAACTGTTATATTGGTTAAGCAAAGGTCTGTAACGGTAACGTTTACAGCGTTTGGTGGCGGTACAATTATTTCGCCTTTTGGTGCAGGTTTACAGCAGCAATTATTTCCGTTGCCGCTAATACCGCATGCAGCTCTTGCAGGGCCGATAATCCCTGAAGTTAAGCAAATCTGAATACGGCATTGGTCAAAAATTTTCTGTGCTATAATACAATCTGACTGCGGTGGTTGGCAGCATGGTTTTCTGCAAATTTCAAAATCATCCATAGTTTTCCTCCTTTTAAGTTTACCTGAATTTATAATCATTCTGTTATATATTATGTTAAATTAGGAATAAGGTTCTTTTGGCAATAAAAAAATTTGGACAAAAAATAAACCCTTAAGGGGTCATCCTAAAGGGTTAGTGTTTTGCAGATTTATTTGCATTTTTAATTTGAGAAAATATTTTTGGCTGGGAAAGAATTATGAGCATAGCAAGCACAATTACCCCTGCAATTTTAAAGGCATCTATGCCTTGTTTAGTCGCACCGTGAATATCGTTTATCATAAAGGCGTAAAGAGCGTAATATATTCCTGCACCAGGAACAATAGGAAATATTGCTGGAAGAACATACATCATTACAGGCATTTTATGCCTTGTGGCAAAATAACGGGACATAATGCAAATAAGTGTTGTGCCCCAAAAAGCACCCCACATAGGCATTTGATACTGCTGTGTTAAGTAGTAGCATACCCCGTAACCCAAACCGCCTGCAAGACCGCAAAAAGGTAATTCCTTTTTTGGTGTATTATATATTATTGCAAAAAATAAGCAGGCAAAGAAAGAACAAATGCCCTCAATAAGTACTGTCATATTACTGAACCTCCTGCAAGACAACCCCACACGTACAGAGCAAAGGCAATGCCGCCTGCAATGGCAACGCCAGAAAGTACTGCTTCAATCGCACGAATATTGCCAGATATTTGCTCTCCGTTTAAAATATCGTTTACAGCATGAACAAAAGGTACACCGGGTGCAAAGGCTATAAGTGAACCAATAATTATTTTGTCTAAATTTGAGCCTAAGCCATAGCGCATTAAAAGTACTGAAACGAACCCAACAATAAACCCTGCACACATTGTAACCAAAAAGGAAAGCATCTTTATTGAAGTTAGGATTTGAATGAAAATACCGACACAAAAGCCCACAGCTACAGATGTTATAGCATCCAATATTGTTCCGCCAAACATAAAGGTACGAAAAGCTCCTGCACCAGCAAAGGCTAAGGTGGTAACTAAAAATGAATATGTATTTTTGCTTGCCATGTTTATAATTTCTTTTATTGCGGTGTCGGCATCCACAGTGTCATTAATAAAGTCTGTAACTATTTCTTCTATATAGGCTATACGCTCAGTGTGCATAGATTTTTTGCGTACATGCTTAACCATAGTAAGCAAACCTGTTTGGGGGCTGTCAATAGTTACTATCACCCCAGAGGTTGTAATAAAAACTTCGCTTTTGGTGAAATTACAGGCACTTAATGTACGCTTTATTTCGGCTTCTATTCGGTGTGTTCCACAGCCGTTAACAAGCAGTTTTTCCCCAACAGTAACTGCCAGTTCCAGTACAGTTTTTAATTCCATAATACCTCTCCTTAATTTTTGCTTCTAAACATACTTATATAATTTTACTCCGATACGGCGAAAAAGCAAGAAAAATTGTATTTTTTGATGTACAAAAAATAAATTTTGGTTGTTTGCCGCGTATTCATGGACTATACTGTAAGATAGGTGATTTGTATGATGGGAAAATATAAGACAATTCTTAATGAAGGCACGGCTGAAATAGTGGAAAAAAAATCCCGATTTATTGCAAATGTGCGCCCTGTTAAAACAGAGGAAGAAGCTCGTGCATTTATTGAGGAAATGAAAAAAAAATATTGGGATGCAAGGCATAATGTTTTTGCATACCAAATAGGTGACCGAAACGAAATTCAGCGTTTCAGCGATGATGGCGAGCCACAGGGCACGGCTGGAATGCCTGTGCTTACGGTACTTAGCAGTGAGGACATTAAAAACTGCTGTATTGTTGTAACAAGGTATTTTGGTGGAACTTTGCTGGGTACAGGCGGACTTGTGCGTGCCTACGGAAAGAGTGCAAAAGAGAGTGTGCTTAATGCGGGTGTAGCAGAAATTACTACATTTAGACAGTACTCCATTGTTACAGAATATGCTATGCAAGGCAAAATTCAGTATGAAATTATGCAGGAAGAATATATAATAAAAGATACTGTTTTTACGGACAAGGTGGAGTTTATAGTGCTTGCAGAGGAAGAGAAAGCAGAAAAATTCGAAAGCAGTATAACTGATATTTCCGCAGGCAAAGCTAAAATAACTGCCCTTGAAACTGTTCGTGGTGCATGGGTAAACGAAGAATTTGCGGCTTGTGAATAGTTGCGGAATATGATTTTGTTATGTGGCTTAAAAAACTTGTATTCAATACAAAAAAATGATAAAATATTCTGAAAAAGCAAAATTGATAAAACAATTTTTGAAGTATTAATTACAGTATAACAGAAAATTAAGGGGGTAAATTTAATATGTCCGGACATTCCAAGTTTGCGAATATTAAACACAAAAAAGAAAGAAACGATGCCGCAAAGGGTAAAATATTTACTATGCTTGGCCGAGAAATTGCAGTTGCTGTTAAGGCAGGCGGAGCAGACCCAGTTAATAACGGCAAGCTAAGAGATATTATAGCAAAGGCAAAAAGCAACAATATGCCTAACGATACAATTGACAGAAGCATTAAAAAAGCGGCAGGTGCAGATGACGGCGTTAACTACGAGGTAGTAGTGTACGAGGGCTATGGCCCAAACGGTGTTGCAGTTATTGTTGAGGCACTTACAGATAACCGAAATCGTGCGGCGGCAAATGTGCGTAATGCCTTTACAAAGGGCGGCGGAAACATGGGCACGAGCGGCTGTGTGTCTTTTATGTTTGACGAAAAGGGACTTATTGTAATTGATAAGGAAGAAGTTGAAATGGACGACGACGAAATTATGATGATTGCCCTGGATGCAGGCGCTGAGGATTTTGGCGTTGAAGAGGATAGCTACGAAATTTCAACCTTACCAGATGACTTTAGTGCAGTACGTGAGGCACTTGAAAAAGCAGGAATTCCTATGGCAAGTGCAGATGTAACAATGATTCCACAAACATATACAGAGTTAACAAGTGATGAAGATATTAAAAAGATGAATAAACTTCTGGACTTGCTTGATGAAGATGACGATGTTCAGAATGTTTACCACAATTGGGATGAATAAATATACATTTTAGAACCTTGCAAAATCAGTACTTTCAGAAATATTATACACTCTATACATTGTCATTTTGCATAAAAAGTGAAAAGATGATGATGTACAAACTACTTTCAATGATGATATACGTATGTGCATTTCTAATACAAAATATTATTATTGGAGGTATTTTTTTATGCAATTAATACACCTGTTAGATGAATTTTTACTTGAATTAAAGCTAGGTAACAAGTCAGATAGGACAATAAAGAGTGTTAAAAATAATTGTCTATTGTTTTTCAAATACGCTGAACATGAATTTAACATTAACTCGATAGAGCAGTTAAATAGAAACCACATTAAAGCCTATATTAAGTACAAGCAATCATTAGGATTGAAAGCCACTTATATTAACAGTATAATGAAAAATTTACGAATGTATTTTAATTATTTATATCAAGAGGAATATATATCAAATAATTTTATCAAACAAATTAAGTTCCAGAAAGAAAGCAAGGTTATTATTCAATCATTTAATGATGGTGAAGTTTCCAGAATGATAAAGTTTTATAGAAATGAGGATTACTTAAACTCAAGGAACAAATGTATTATAATTATGCTATTTGACACAGGTATTAGAAATTCAGAATTGTGTGATATTATTCTTAAAGATATTAAAGACAATGCTATGTTAATACATGGAAAAGGTGACAAAGAAAGAATAGTTCCTATTTCACCTTATTTACAAAAAGTTATGCTTAAATATGAGCAAAAAAGAAACTTATTTATTAAAGAAAGGTTTGAAGCAGATAATTATTTTCTTAGCCAAAAGGGTAAAAAGTTAACGCCTGAAACAGTGGAAAGAGTTGTAAAGGATTGCGGAAAAGGTGTTAATGTCCGAGAAGATATTAGATGTTCACCACATACTTGTAGGCATACTTTTGCACAAATGCAATTGAAAAATGGATTAGACGTATACTCTTTGTCACGATTATTAGGGCATGAGAATATATCAATTACAAAAAGGTATTTGCAATCAATAACAGATGCAGATATATTAATTTTGGCGGTTAAAACATCCCCATTAATGAATTTATAAGCACATAGGACGGTAGGCAGAAATGCTTATCGTCTTTTTTTACTACAAGGGGTTTTACATGATACTGATAAAGAAGATATCTTATTATTAGTATCACCTAAATCCTATTACAGAAAGAAGGTATCACTTGAACATTAAACAGTATTTAACCACAGTTAATTACACTCCATCATCCAATAAACAAAACAAATATATTGTAATTCACTACACAGCTAATAACGGAGATACAGCACAGGGGAACGCTAATTACTTCCACTCCATCAATAGAAATGCTTCAGCACATTATTTTGTGGATGAAAATGAGATTGTACAAGTTGTACCAGATAATTACATAGCATGGCATTGTGGGGCAAAAACCTATGTACACCCATATTGTAGGAATAATAATAGCATAGGTATTGAGTTGTGCAGCAGAAAAGACAACAACGGCAATTACTACTTTAAAGATGAAGTCGTAAATAATTCTATCCAGTTAGTTTCTCGCATAATGAAGAAATACAATATTCCTATTGAAAATGTGATAAGGCATTTTGATGTGACGAAAAAACTATGCCCACTACCATTCATTGATACTACTGCATGGAATAACTATATATGCTTGCTTAAAAACGAGTTTTCGGGGTCTGATTTGGACGATAATAAGGAGGGTGATAATTTGTACCAGAATATAAATCAAGTGCCAGAATGGGGCAAAAACACTATTAAAAAGTTAATAGATAAGGGATGTTTTGCAGATGTAAATAAAATGAATTTAACAGATGAGATGTTAAGGGTGTTTGTTGTAATGGATAGGTGGATTAGTTAAGGTGTAGGAAAATTTTCCTTAACCGTAATAGTAGGAACTTATCACCCGCTGAAAGATTAGTAGCTGCTGAAAAGTTAAGGGAGAAGATTGCGGAGGAAGCAAAGGAAAAACAAAAAGAATTTCATGGAAATAGATTCACAGTGGAAGTAGACTTATGTCCAATTGGTCAAAAGTCTAAAACCGAATCCTCTCCAGTATCTACTCGTAAAGAGCTAGCTAAGATAGCTGGAGTGGGTGAAGGAACTGTGGGAGAACAATGTGCAGTCACGCAAGGTATGAGAAAGCATATCCAATCACATACCATTCTAAGTAGTTTTGTTGGCTTAAATTTGAGTTTTTGATACCTAATTTCAACGATAATACTATTCTCATACAATTAATCACCTATATAATATAATCGAAAATAGGGGCGTATTTTGATGATTTAAGTAGTAGTAAAATCTCAATGTTGTCCAATTGGACATCAATGAGAATATAGAAACTGTAGATTATAGGTTTTCGCCTTTGAAGTCGTAAACCTCAAAACTAGAAGGTCGTAACTATATTACGAACCTTTTCTCCATTTGGAGAAGAAGTTGTTTTACCACCCTCATAATTATTTTACTATTTTTAAGCTACTAATTTCCTCTGAATTATGTATTGTTGCAGATTTCAACATTTTTATGTCTAACTTAATATCGTTAATATCATCCTTCATTTGTGGAATATCTGAAATTTTTTCTTTAATATCTACAACTTCCTCAAATAGCATTTGTATCTTAGGTTTTATATCGTTTTCAAGGCAAGTTTCAATATTTGTCAATCTACCATCAATATTATTTAATTGTTCATTTATTGGCTGTAATTTAGTATCAAATAATTCTGCTATGTCAGTGAGTAATGTTTTTATATCGTTATTCATTTAATAACCTCCATGTGGTATATTTCATTATCCTATTATAACTTAATGCCAGAGGAAAGTAAATGCAAATTCATTTAATCTATTCTAACCCTAGTTATTCTCTATAAACTAAGCAATAACCATAACCCTTTATCCGATTTAATTGAATTAACCATGATTTATTTTAATTATTTTGTAAATTCATTTAATTTATTTTGGTGGGGTAAATTGAGGTATCTCCTTTTATTTCATTGTCAATTACACGATTAATAAATCCATTTACACTTTCACCTTTGGACTCCGCATATTCTTTTATGATTTCTTTTTTACCTTTGGGTACTCTTAAAGGTATTTGGTCATACATTTTATTGTTGTACTTATTCTTAGCTTTTGTGGATGCGTTTCCACTCATTAATATCACCTCTACAATAATTATATCAAATTATATATACTGATATAAGTATAATATTGCACAAAAATACTGATATAAGTATAGTAATATTGTCCATTGATATACTGATAGCAGTATACTATAATACCCTCATAAGCAAAACACATACAGACGTGGTGTGTTCTCCAATTGGAGAAGAGTGCAAACTATGAAAGGAGAGAAGTCATATGATACTAAACTACACTACAATACCTATGGAAGATTTACTGGACAACCATATATCTACTGATGATTTGTTAGATATAATCCAGTCACAACGTATCTTCATAGCGGAGCAATCAGCACTTATACGTAAACTGCAAAGTAGAATGTATGAGAATAAGCCGAAGATAGCTTAACTATATTCGGATATGCACGATATGCAGTTTAGAAATACTAATATCAGAGTAACAATTGTTTACCTTGAAATTCAGATGTTCAAAATATGAACTATAGAAATTCAGATGTGACTAGTTGTCACTTTAGAAATTCTAAAATCGGTAAAGCCGACAATAGAAATTCAAGGGTCAAAGATATTGACCTTAGAAACTCCGAATGTCAAAGATATTGACAGCCGAAACTAACTCAACGGAAATTATTTATGTATTTACTAAGGAGGATATTAAAATGGAAAAATCAACAATGACAGTATCAAGGGAATTATTAGAAACATTATGTATGTTAGATGGTGCAAGGAATGAAATAATAGAAATATTAAAGGGTGTAGGAGATGTATCTATAATGATTGGGGATGATAAAATAGCTGAAGAAGCAGAAGGGTTGATTGAATACATAGAGGGAATAGCTTAAAAATTTTGCGTGTAATTTAGTTTGGATGAAAGAAAAAAATAAAAAAAGACTTGCAAATGTGAAAAAAATGGAATATACTGTTAAATAGTAAATTTTTCCCATGCTAATTTTACCTATACAATTTCATTATACATTGTTTAATTCCATTTGTCAATACAATTAACAATGGATAACATAATATTATCCGTTGTTAATTTATTTTTAAACAGTGGATAATATATTTTCAACATGAGGGAAACGCAGATAATTCAAGGGTTTTACAACAATTCACTCTTTCGAGTGGTTTATATAGATATGTCACTATTATTATTATTTTAAATTCCTAGGAGGAAAAATTATGAGAGATACAGTTATTTTAGCAACAGGAGAAACAATGGTGGAGAATTTAGGTTGGTTAGAAATTTTAAAGTACATAGCAGATGCTGAGGCACAGTATGGTGCATGGGGCGAACAAATTTTACCTGAATATGTAAATCAAGACGAGTCAGAACTAATAGAGAATCTAAAGCAAATGCAAAAGGCTGAATTAATTGAGGGTGCTGGTGAAGGTGACAATGTTTTGCAATTAGAGTGGGATATGACAAAATGGGGATACCTATATTTATATATGTTCACCGAACATGAATAATATGAGACATTTAGCGCTCTCCTATAATGGGAGGGTGCTAAACAATATGATTAAAGGAGAATGCGAATGAAGAAAATGAGTACATATATAATGAATATTGACGGAAGTGACATTTTTAAAAAAACTGGAGATTATTACTTCGATATGACAAAAGAGTTAAAATTAAAGGATGGTGATAAAGTTGTTAATATGAATTTCAGAGAACTTTACACTGCCACATTACCATATAACCTTGATTTAGTTCATTTATCTATGATTAAACCAGAAGAAATAATGATTGAAAAAATTAATGGCATAGAAAAACAATTTACTGATGCAATAATCAATGTAACTTTTAAAAATTGTTACAAAGAGGGGAAATACGAAAAGAAAAATAAAAAAGGCGAAATTGTAACCAATTATAATTATATCTGCAAAACAAAGGATATAAGAAGAAGTCTATATAAAAAAGGGTTTTGTATTGACGGAATAAAATATGTTCCCTATAAGAGGTCTACCAGTAAATCAAGAGAGGGTAAAAACCTTTTTATAAAAGAAAGCTTATTTTCTGATATGATGAGATGGTCACATCTTGGTATAAATTTTGAAGAAGATGAAGAAATAGATTTAGCCAGCTTAAAAGCATATGAAAGTTTAACTTGTAGCGGTCTTGAGGATTTAGTGACAATTCAACCACACCAAATTTTATTAATTGATACTATAAAGGGCAAGTTTACCACACAAGCAAGTGTAACAAGGTTGAATGGTAAAGAAGTTAAGACAGCGGATGAAACTATAGAGTTAGAAAATGATATATTTGATGGTCAATGTTTGCTGGATGAAACTATATTTAATAAGGCTAACCGAAAAGATAATGGTATGATGTTACTAAGGAACACATTTTTTAAAGGATGTGCCTTCAATACTAAAATAGGAAAATTCCTACACAACAGAAAGCCTAGAGATATTAGGTCGGAAAACTTTAAGATTAAAGATATGTTTGGAAACGAAATTTTAGCAAGTGATATTAAGCTGATTATTACACCATCATGTTTAAAATTATTTAAGTTTGCATATAAATTTGGTAGCGATGAAGAAATGAACAAGCAAGAAATGTACAAGCACTGGTTATCAAATATTAGTTCCAGTTTTGGTATATGCAAGTCGGAACATTCATCGCATTTTGGAGATATGAACCAGTTAGCCTACCAGCACATTAATACGCTGGAGTTATCTCGTGCTGAGGTTAAAAATTTAGCTGGACTAGAAATTAAATATGTTAATGACTTGAAAAATGATATTGAGGTTTTTAAACAACATATTTCTCTGAATGATGAAAGTTCTGCCCGTAAAATGATGTTAGATTTTATCAATAAAAATCCAGATATAGAAAAGACGGAATTTTTTAATGAGTTTAGAAAAGATGTTATTGAAAGCTATGTTAACCGCTTGAAGCGAGGAAAAATTAAAATTAAAGATACTGATTACACTGTATTAGTATCTAATCCATGGGAAATGTTGTTATCCGTAATTGGTAAGTTTGACGGTTCTACACTGCATAAAGGTAAAGAGGTTTATTGTTCAAGATATGAAGATGGAGCAGTATTAACAGCATTTAGAAATCCACATATAGCAAGTGGAAATGTATTATCTTGTAAAAATGTATACCATGATGAATTTGTGAAATATTTTAATTTTACTGATAATATATGTGTCATAAATTCTTATGATAATGATATTATGGACAGGCTACAAGGTGCAGATTTTGACAGTGATACAATATTATTATCAAGTAACCCTATTTTGGTTAAGAAAGGCAAAAAGTGTAAGAAATATTTAACGCCTATAAATAAAATTAAGATAGATGCTACTAAGAGAAAATACAATAATGAAGAAATGGCTGAAATTGATATTGCTATTGTAGATAATAAGGTTGGGGAAATCGTTAATCTATCCCAACAATATAATAGCTACTACTTCCACGAGTTAAACAGTGGTAAGGCAGAGCCAGAAAAACTTAAAGAAATGTATGATATTATAAGCAAATTATCTTCACTATCCCAAGTGGAAATTGATAAGCCTAAAAAATATTATGAAAATGAAGTCTTAAATATGAAGAACGAACTCACATTGTTAAGGCAATCAGGACTTGTACCTAAAAACGATAATTGGAAAACAATAAAGCCTATGTTTTTTAAACTTATAGATGATAACAAAAAAAAGTGTTTTTGAACATTTCAATTGCCCTATGGATTTTTTGCAGGATGTTCTAAAGGATATTGATAGAATGAAAGGTGAAAAGAAAAGTTCAATATTAGATTTTTTGGATTATCCTAAAAACTATGAAAGCCACAAGGCAAACAAAAATCAGATAGATTTATTAAAAGAAATAACGGAAGATTTTGACAAAAAGGCAAATAAAATAAGAGCAGATAAAAATCAGAAAAGTGAAGCAAGAAAAACAATAAACACTATTAAAGATTATAAAATCCATGAAATAAAACGGATGAAGATGGGCAGAAATACCATATTAAACATATTTAATAGGATGTACTCATCAAGTTCACGAGATGCCCATATACAAAAATATAGATTAACGCTCTTAGGTGTAGTATATGAAACAAATAAAGAAAAATTATTGTCATGCTTGCACGAAAAAAAGGCATAAAATACCCACTATTTTACACCCTAAATTATATAAAAATGCCCAAAATATGCTTGTTCGTTGAATTTTGGGCAACACAAAAATACCCTTAATATGGAATATATATATTAATACTATAACATACTTTTTAACAAAAGGCAACTAGTAATAATATACAAAATTAAACTGACTCCCTTGAGTATTTTTATTCAAGGGAACAGTAGCTTTAATATTTAAAAAATTGATAGTAATTAGATGATAAATACAAAAGGAGAATGATAATATGATAAATCCAATGCAAGAAGTTTATGGAAACACAATTACAGTATGGTCGAAGAAGGTAAAATTATTGCTTCGTAATGAAGTCATAAGTGAAGCAGACATGGGAAAAGAAATAATAGCTTCATTTAAGTATAGAAACTATGAAGAATTATGGAACTGGTTAAACGCTCCATATAATCCAGATGAAAGATATTTTACAGCAGTACACATGGTCAATGAACATTTTAATAAGAAGTTTGATAAAGAACACTTAATACACTTTATAGAAAGTGATTGCCAATTTAGAGAAGAAACACATAGAAGTTTGAAACGATATTTTGAGGAATACATACAGATGGTAAATTAAATAGTTGGGCAGCTATCTCTTTTAAATTAATTAGCCGATTGTCGGCTAATTTTAAATTGATTAACAATAAGAAAATATACAAAAGGAGTACAAAATTATGGATAAGACAAAAAAATATATTTACAACCCTACACAGGCAAAATACTACATTGAGTATGGGGTATTGCCATTAGACGTAAATTTAAACACTAATACTATGCGTAAATTTTGGGTGTTTGATACTGAAGCATCTGCTGTGGTTTATGATATGTGGTGCAGAAAATGTGAAGAGTACAACAAGCGTAAGGCTGTATAGAACAAACGTCATACAGTTAGGAGCTAGGGAGGTATAGTTAAATTTTATGGTTAATTTACAAGCAGGACAAGTCATTAAAAACTATAAAGAGTTATGCAATATATTGAATGAGCCTATTAAAACAGGTAAATCCAAACAAATACAACTAAAAGAATTTGAAAGATATTTTTCGTATCACAAGCAAGGAAACTCATTCATTATTGATGAAGTATATGCAGAGCCTAAGCCAAAGGTTGATAACAGATGTAATAATGGTGGTCATATAGCAAACACAAAATATGATACATTGATGGATAATATTATTATTGATATGTTGTTAAATGAATGTGAAATTACAGCCAGTTTTACAGATATGTTTAGAAGTTACATACCGTTGATTACAGAAACTTATACTGATGGTAAGATACATGGCTTTAAGTTTTTGGAAAAACAACATGGTATCAGTATAGGTTTGATAACTACATACTCAAACAAAATAAAAGATATGATAAAAGGAAGTTTTGAGACAGCCTTAAACAGATTGCAAAAACAAGGGTTATTATACTGGAGTAGCCAATATATTATTATCAAGTCCATAGCTGGACAGGATTTTGCAACAGAAGAAGAAACAGAAATGATTAAACAAATTGAAAAAGATACATATGAATCAATGAAAATTAAACCCTTAATGAGAATTAATCCAGATATTAATAAAGAGTTTAGGAAAAATGTAATAGCAGATTTACAGGAAATAGACGATGACATTTTTGGTTATTGGAAAGTTTACCACATTCAAGCTGATGATTCAATTGAGAAAATAAAACCAGTGCCACCAAACATAAAAGAATTAACAAATAGATATATAAATTCAATCCATGAAAAGATTATGAACCATAAGATTAAGGATGAAAATGGTAAATCATTTCAACCATATAAAGCAGAAAAACATATGCAGAGTATGTTAAGACTTGATTTATTATTTTGGGAACAATACAAGGGTTTAGAACATGGATTTGGTTTTGATGATATATCTTTAGAGTTGGCTTATTATGAATTAGGTAATTTATTAGAGGAAAAGCCAATTGCAAAAGATGATGAGCCAATTAAAGAAAATATTAAAGAAAATGATAAAGTAATTTGGGATGAAGAAACAGGAGTTTATTTTCCTTTTTAATTATCCAATTTATTCACTACGCTTACGCTACGTTCATATGTTAATTATTTGAACTTGAAAAAGTTGTCACTAATTAAACCTCTATATAGGATTAATACTTATATAGACATTTAAAAGGTGACAAGTTTTAAAATGAGAATTTGAGGAACGGAACGTGACGAAATAGATTGGGTATTTAATCAAATACAAATATTAATAATTCAAGGGTTGTGCAGATTATACACAGCCTTTTTTAGTGCAAACATTTAAGAATACAAAGGTTAAGGTGATAGGTTAATGAGTTTAATAAATTACAAAAATGCAAAACACAACAAAGATGGAGAAATTGGAGAAGAAATAGTATTAGATTATTTTAAATCAAATAAAAATATTATTGATTTTGAAGATGTACGAAATGTAGATGGTTATCAAAAAAAAGATATTGATTTTATCGTAAAAATTAAAGTGAATAATGAAATTGAGACACATAAAATTGAAGTCAAAACAGATATTCAAGCTGGTCAATATGAAAATTTCTTTGTTGAGAAAAGCAATTTTTACTTAATGGATTGTAAATATATTGATAAAGATGGAAATGAAGTCGTAATTGCTAAAAAAGGAGAAACAACAAAAGGTTGGATGTTTTATTCAGAATGTGATTATTTCTTTTTCTATGTTCCAGCACACGATAAGATTTACATTTGTGCAAGAGAAATATTAAGAAAATACATAGCGGAAAATCAACCAGTGGTCAGAAAATGTAAAGACTACCATAAGATAACTGATGGATGGTGTGTTAAGATTAAGGATTTAATTAGAAAAAATATTAATGATGTGATTGTATTAGATGGTAAAGCATTTACGGTTATTAATAATGATGCTAAGGAGGTGGCTTAATGTTTGTACATTTAATTGAAACAATATTTGCTACATTAATCATGTTGGGGTTAGTAATAAGTTTCCCAACTTTCTTTATGTGGTTGATAATTATAGGACTAGCATTAGGTATTAAGGATAAGATGGAATGTAATAGGAAGGGAAGTGAATTTAATGGCAAATAAGAATCCATATAATGAAAAAGATGAGAGAACAGGTAAGTTAAAAAAGAGAGAAGATTTAACTCCTATTCAGTTGGCTATGATTGCTGAATTATTGTCTAATGGTGGAAATAAAACGAAAGCGTGTGAAAAGCTAGGTATTCAGAGGAAAACTTTATATAGTTGGTATGATAACGTGTTATGGGAAGAAGAGTATAAAAGAGCATGTGAGAAACTATATAAGGGTGCATTGGCTCATGCGGTTAAAGGTATTATAGATATTGCTAAAAATGGTGCTGGTAGAGATAGGATTAAGGCGTGTGAGGATATTTTAAAGCTGAATAGTTACTTAGACACTAATATAAACATTGACGAAAATACCACACAAAACATAGTAGTTACGCTATTTGATGGGGAAAATGAGGAAGAATAAGCGGTGTATAAACATATATAATATACATCAAGTATACATACAACTATTCCGAAAACATTTCTTTAACGAATAGTTGCGATACAGATAATCAATACATAAATCATTGGTAAGCCTTGATATATAAGGGTTTATTGATGATTGTGTCATTGTATGTATTAAGATGAAAGAAATGTATAGTATACATATGGTGTTATTCTATGAGTGGTAAACAAAATAGAGTGAATAAGAAAGATTGTATGTATAAAAGTACAATGGAAATTGGTGGATGAAATGAAGTTTTATGTGTGTATAGGCTGGGGAGGGGGGACACCCTAAGAGATACTACCATACCCCCTGTTTGCCTTACAATATAATACGCACCCAATTTTATTACCATAAGAAAGGAAGTGATAACAATTAACATAAAAATAGATAAACAAATGTTTAACCCAACATACCTACCATATCTAACAGATTACTCTAACAGATATGAAGTTTATATGGGGGGCAGAGGAAGTGGCAAGACAAAATTTATTCTACAGAAAATCCTCTACAAATCACTATCAGAAAAAAGACGTATTCTTTGTATGATGAAAACAACAAACGCAATTAAGCAAGGTATCTGGAAAGAATTAATGGAACTACTGGACGAATGGCAGATTAGAAAATTGGAAACTAAAAACGCAAAAGTTACAATTAACCGTTCTGACATGACAGTAACATTACCAAATGGCAGCGAGTTTATATTTAAAGGGATTGACTCGGAGGGCAAGGCAAGGGGTATATCGGGTATCTCAGACCTGTTTATGGATGAGGCAAATTTATTTACACAGGATGATTTTATTGGTTTAAATGGTTCAATTCGTTCCCCAAAATATAAAAATTTACAGGTATTTTTAGCATTTAATCCAACAAGTCGTCAAAATTGGCTTTTTTCCATGATGGGATATGATACTGATACTACACCTGTTAATACCCTCAAAATACACACTACATACAGAGATAATAAGTTTTTACCAGACAGTTACCATGATGATGTTTTACTTCCGCTAAAGGCAAATAATCCACGTTTATATAATATTTTTGCAGAAGGATTATTTCAGACAACGGACAAATTAGTTTACAATAACTGGGAAGTAAAGGATTTTGATGTCAATGAGTTAATCAAAAATAATGATAAATTAGTTACTTGTACTGGAATGGATTTTGGATTCTCAAATGACAGTACGGCTTGTATATTAGCACTAGCGGAAGAATCAACAAAGACACTTTATATTTGTGATGAAATCTATAAAAAGGGAATGTTGAATATTGATATCGCCAGAGAAATCAAAGAAAAAGGCTGGCAGAAAAATATTATCATTGCAGATTGTGCATCTCCAAAAGATATTGCAGATTTGAAACGTATGGGCATCAATCGAATTAAGAAATGTTATAAAGGAAAACACAGTATTTTGCATGGTATCAATAAATTGCAAGAGTATCAGATTATCGTTCATCCAAAATGTGAAAATGTTATTATTGAATTAGATAACTATACTTGGTTAAAAGATAAGAGTACAGGAAATTTTTTAAATACTCCGATTGACACATTTAACCATGCACTCGATGCAATTAGATATAGTATTCAATCTATCAAAGCCAAAGCAAATATATTAACAGTGAGATTATAAGGAGGGCAACAATATGAAAAATAAAACAGCAGAAGTTGTTAAGTATTTAGTAATAAAAGATACAAAATTAACTGAAAAGGATATTGAAAAATTTAAGGATACAAGAGTTTTAATATTATCCTAGGAAGGAGGAAACAATGTATTATATAGACAAGAACGAAACATTAAACATAGAAAAAATAGAAAAATATATTGAGGACTTCAAGTATAAATATTTACCTCAAATGTTAAAGAATAAGAGGTATTATGATTGCAAAAATGATGCCATTATGAACCGCACATTTACTGATATTACTAAGCCGAATAACAAAGTTGCTACACCTTGGGCAAAATACATATCAACTTTAATATCTGGTTATTTCATGGGTAAACCGATTACCTATGATACACAACAGGAAGAATTAAAAAATATTATGGCTGGGTTTACTGCAAAAGAAATTGCCCATAATCAATCGGTAGAAAAGGACGTTTCCATTTATGGAATTGGTGCGGAATTACTTTTTATCAACGAGGACAAAGAGGTTCATTTTGAAAAATTAAATCCTACAACGGTTATACCTATTTACAGCACATCAATTACAAAGGAATTATTATACTGTATCAGATTTTGGGATACAAGGGATATACTTTCCAATGACACCACAACGAATATAGAGGTGTATTCTGCCAATGATATTAGGTACTATAAAAAATCTTTCAATGGTACTGTATTGACAGGAACAGAGGATAATTATTTTAAGCAAGTCCCTATTAATATTTTCTATAACAATGAGGATATGACAGGAGATGCAGAGCCAGTATTAAAACTGATTGATGGTTATGACCTTGCTTTATCTGACACTGCAAACTTTAGGGAAGAATTGAATTTGTCATATTTAGTTTTCAAAAATTCTAACCTTCAGACAGAAGATATTATCGCTATGAAACAAAATAGAATTATATCAATTGAGGATGCAGGAGAGGGTATGCAATCTAGTGTTAGTTGGTTAAATAAGGATTCAGCGGACACAGAGAACGAGAACTATAAGAATAGATTGGCAGATGATATTAAAAGATTTAGTTTTGTGGCTGACATTGAAACAGCGAAGTCACATACAACGGCTACCAGTGCTAAAATTGGTCTACTTTCAATAGAAACCATTTGTGCCAGTAAAGAAATTTATTTCAGACAAGCATTGTTAAGACGTTTGGATTTAATCTGTAAATATTACAATCTGTTAGGCTTAGATTTAAACACAGCAGATGTAAAAATTAGTTTTGTAAGAAATATTCCGATTGACGTGTCGGTGATTAGTTCAACAGTAGCACAACTTGCACCATTTGTAAGCAAGCGTACATTATTAGCACAAATTCCATTTGTCAATGATATTTCTGCTGAACTCAAACAGCTTGAAGAAGAAAATAGCCTTGATGCTTATGCTTTAGAAGGTGAAACTGATGGCGAATAATAAATATTGGCTAGATAGAATGGAAAATGTACAAAAGCTAACCGACAAGCAAGTGACCAGACGGTTAAAAAAACTATACCAACAGGCTAATAAGCGTATCAATAAGGAAGTAAATAATATCTGGATGCAGATGTTGGAGGATGGGGAAATTTCAATCACTAATCTTTACAAGGGTATGAGATTTTCTAATCTGCAAAACTTACTTCAAAGTGAATTAGTTTCACTTAGCCGAGTAACCGAAAAGTATTTGTCTAATGTTTTACTTGAGGTAGCAAAACAAGGTTATTTTGATATGAATACCTACATTAATAAACCTACAGATTTTACTATTTTAGATGCTGAAAACGCTAAACAGATAATTGCCCAACAATATAAGGGTGCTGTATTTAGTGAGCGTATATGGAATAATACCACGAAATTAAAGGGTGTTATTGAAAACAAAATAATTGAAACTACTATACTTGGTAAAGATGTAAGAAAAGCCAGTAATGAATTAAACAAGCTTATGGGTAGTGGATATAGCCAAAGTAAAAGGATTGTAGTAACGGAAACATCACACATTTATAATGAGAGTTGTAGACAAAAGGCACAAGATAATGGATATAAAACATATCATATTTTACTTGAGCCAGATGCCTGTGAGGAATGTGTGGCACTGGAAAAGGAACACTTTGATATAAATGAGAGTGTAATTCCAGTTCATCCCAGATGCAAGTGTACTTTAATAATTGATTTACCAGAACTGTACTAATTTTTTAGTATAGTTTTTTTATGCCTTGTTTGGGGTTTAAGGCTATAAACATAAAACGTCATATAACTATCACAGGGTGCTTGAAATTTCAATCACGTTGACAAAGTAAAGGAGATTTTAAAATGGAAGAAAACGAAAACATTAATGTTAATGAGGAAACAACAACAGAAGATACACAGGCACAGGAAACAAAAACTTTTACACAAGCTGACTTGGACAGGGAAATTTCTAAATTAGCAGATAAGTTTGAAAAGAAATTTTCTAAACGTGCAGAGGAAGCACAAAAGCTTGCCAGTATGAACGCTGAAGAAAAAGCTAAATATGAGTTTGAACAGCGTGTTAAGGATTTGGAAAGCAAAGAAAAAGAATGGACACTCAAAGAAAACAAATATGAAGCTAGTAAAATTTTAGGTGAAAAGGGTTTACCTATTGCCTTTGCAGATTTTATTGTAGCAACGGATGCTGAAACAATGATGGCGAATATTAAACTTTTTGACAATGAGTTTAAAAAGGCAGTAGCAAAAGAAGTACAAGCAAGAATAGGCGCAGCACTCCAAAGGGCAGCATAGTTGATACTACAGCTATGACAAAGGAAAGGTTTAAAGCTTTATCTTTGTCAGAACAACAGGAACTTTATAAATCAGACAAGGATTTATATATGGAATTGACACGATAACTAAAATAATAACTATTAAACAATTAAAAGGAGAATGATAAATTATGGCAAACGTATTATATGAAAATTTTGTATTAGCAAATAAAATTAAGGATATGCTGGACACTAAGTTGGCGGTAAATCCATTTATGACAATTGATTCAACATTAAGTGAGGCGGTAGGTAGAGATAAAATTGTACACGTTTACACTGCAACTGGTGATGTAAGAGATGTGGCAATGGGTGAAGGTAATATTGAAGCTGATGGCGTTGGTGTTAGTTTTACAGAAGTAAAATATTCTGTAAAATATACTCAAGGCTTTTTCCCATACTTTGATGAGGAAGTAGAAACAGACCCAATGCTTATACAGGTTGGTACTGAGAAAATGTCAGTAAATATGGTAAATGATTTAACAACTAAATTCTACACTGAATTAGGCAAAGCAACTAAAACAGGTACATATCCAATAGCAGGAATTAATTTTGATACTGTAGCAGACACTATTGCAGAATTTGGCGAGGATGAAAGTGGTTTATTCATGCTCATTAATCCAGCACAGAAAGCACAGTTAAGAAAGAATTTAAAAGACGAGCTTAAATATACTGAAGGTTATGCTAAGACTGGCTATGTAGGTACAATTTGTAATGTGCCAGTTTACACTTCAAAAGCAGTACCAACAGATACAGCTTATATTGCTACAAAAGAAGCAGTTACTTGTTATGTAAAGAAAGACGTTACAACAGAGCAGACAAGAGAACCTAACACAAGAAAGAATACTATTTATGCTAGACGTGAGAATGTAGTAGCACTCACTGATGTTAACAAAGTTATAAAACTTACTAAAGCAGTAGCTTAAATAATATTTAATTGAAGGGTGCGTCAATTTCGAGGCACTCTTCTTTTTATTAAAGAGGTGGAAGTGATGGAAGAATATATTAATATATGTAAGACCATTTTTGAAACTTACACAGGGATTGCATATGATACCACAAACAATGGTCATATAGTTTGTGTAGCTGAAATGGCTAAGTGTCATAAAAACAGAGAAAACAATGAGGGATTAACTTCATTTAGTGGAAGTGGATTAAGCGAAAGTTACGAAAGTTCATATCCTAAATACATAATAATGATGTTGGAAAAGTTTAGAAAAAAGGTGAGATTGCTATGACAACACAACCTTTTAAACTTTATCAGATTACTACTGTTAATGGTAGATATGGAGAAATAACAGAGGAAATATTAATTGATACTATTGACGTTGCTATTTCAGAACAGCATATGAAGTCATATACAAATGAAATACAGTACCTTGTAAAAGTGGTTACTGGATTAACTAAGTATAAAAATTTTGATGTGCAAGGAAAGTATTTTCTTTCGGATAACAACACTAGATATGAGGTGCAATCCTTTATCATTGGCAGATGGACACAGTTACAATTAAAGCAGGTGATAGAATGAGTATTACTGTTAATCTAAATAGATTTTTAGATGATATTCTACCAGAAAAAATATCACAAGGCTTAGAATTGGCTGGGCAGTATGTGGAAAATACAGCAAAGGAAAATATAACAAATATGGGTGCAGTTGATACTGGTGCTTTAAAAAATTCTATTACCCATGTAGTAGGTGATAAAGCTGTAGAGATAGGTACATCGGTTGAGTATAGCCATTTTGTACACGATGGTACGTCTAAAATGGAGGGCAGACCCTTTTTACAAAATGCCGTTGATGAACACATGATGGAGATAGTGGAATATTTTAAGAGAGGTGCTGAATTTTGATTTTAGATGATATTTTACAAAAGTTAGAAGAAGATACAGAGTTAAAGCTATTATTAAATTCTACCTTAAATAACACTGGTATTTACCTTAATAAAACCGATAAATCAGACAGTATTACATATAGGTTTATCAATTTATCCAGTGATGGAATTAAAGAGCAAAATAGGCTTGAAATTAGCTGTTTAAGTAAGGGTTATTTGAAAGCTAATGAAATTCTTGAAAAGGTAAAATCAGTTTTACTTACTATTGGAGATGAGCAATTTAATAATGATGTTTTAGAAATTGCCTTAAATGGTGGAGGGTATTTGTTTGATGATGATACCAAAAACCATATTGTTAAGGCTTTTTTTATTGTGAAAAACAAATATAGGAGGAATTAAAAATATGGAAAAAATAGTATTAGGAAGTGGCAAGATTTATATTACTGAATATGCGGACACAATTCCAGCAGATGCAACTATTGAGGTTGAGGGTAATTTATTAGGATTAATTCAAGGCGGTGCGACAATCAGTTATAAGCCTACATTTAAAGAAGTTAAAGATGATTTAGGGTTAGTAAGCAAAAAGTTTATTACAGATGAAGAAGCCATTTTAAAATCTGGTGTAATGACTTGGAACGGTGACACACTGAAAAAGTTATGTTCTACTGCGACAGTTACAGAAGATACAGCTACACATACCAGAACAGTAAAAATAGGTGGTATTGGAAACTATGATGGTAAAAAGTACGTTATTCATTTTGTACACAAAGATGCCGTTGACGGTGACATTAGAGTTACTATTGTAGGCTCAAATGAAGCAGGATTTTCCTTGGATTTTGCTAAGGAATCAACTTCAGTTATAAATGCAGAGTTCAAAGCACAGCCACTTGACGGAGAAGGTACTCTTATTATTTATAAGGAAGAAGATAGCACAATTACAGCTTAAGCTGAATGTCAAATTTGAGGGGGTGTACTAAATGGTACGCCCTTTTTTATTTTTAAGGAGGATTTTAAATGTTAGATTTAGGTAAAGTTAAACAGGAACAATATAAAGTTAAATTAGCTGATGGTACAGTTTTAAAATTGAAAAAACCAACACAGACAATGCTTATAACCTTGTACGAAATGCAAGAAATAGATGATTTAGAGGATATTGAAATATTGGCAAAAGTATATGATTTTCTACTAAGAATTTTCAACAGGAACTTAAATGGTATTGTTTATACAAAAGATGATATTGAAGAAATAATAGACATTGAAACAGTTGAATTATTTTTGAATGATTATTTGAATTTTCACTACAAGAAGTTGGGGGAATAATTATCCCTACTATGCCTACTGGTAGTGGGGAAGAAGAAAAGCCGTATTTATATGCGGATACAGAGGACTTGAAAATGGTAGCTGATTATACAGGATATAATTTTGATGAGTGTATGGAACTTGATTGTTATACCTTTAAATCACTTGTAAGAGATGCGTTTATTTATAAAAGTAGGCAGTCTGAAAGTGGTAAAGAATATCTTGAGGATTGTTATTTACTTCAGCAGACACAGCCAAATAGAAAGAAATTAAGAGAAAAGTTTGGAGGTGAATAAATGTTAGATTTAGGCGAATTAGCTATTAGGCTTACTGTTGATGATAATGGTGCAACTAATCAGTTATCAAATTTTAGCACCAGTGCTGATAATGCAGACACAAAAATGTTTAACTTAAAAGGTAGTTTAAAAAATCTTGCTAAAGCATTTGGTATTGGCTTTGTTATTAAAGAAGTTGCAGATGGTTTAATTAATTGTACAAAAAGTGCATCGGAGTTTGAAACAAGCTTTGCAAAGGTATCAACTTTGTTAGATGAAAGCACAACGGATTTTGAAGCCTACAAGGATAGCATAATGGATGCAAGTAATGAAACTGGTGTAGCAGTAGATGAACTTTCAGAAAGTATTTACGGTTCAATTTCCGCTGGTGTAGATAGTGCAGATGCGGTTAAGTTTACAACTGAAGCTGTTAAGCTTGCCAAAGGTGGTTTTACTGATACAGCCAGTGCGGTAGACGTTATGACCACTGCTATTAATGGTTATAAAATGAGTGCCGAAGATACAACCAAAATATCTGATATGCTTATTACCACTCAAAATTTAGGCAAGACAACAGTTGATGAATTGGCATCCTCAATGGGTGCAGTCATTCCAATTGCTAGTGCTAGTAATTTTGGTATAGATGAACTATCAGCCAGTTATGCCACACTTACTAAAAATGGTATTGCGACTAGTGAAGCTGGTACATACATGAAGTCTATGCTTGGAGAATTAACAAAAAGCGGTAGTAGTGCAGATACTGCTTTGCGTGAATTAACAGGCAAAGGCTTTGCACAATTAAAAACAGAGGGTGCAAGCACAACAGATATTTTAAAAATGCTTTCTGATAGTGCCGAGGGCAATGGGCAATCATTAAAGGATATGTTTGGTAGTACAGAAGCAGGTTCAGCAGCAC
>JBFWMT010000008.1:0-50925 GCA_050251415.1 Anaerotignaceae bacterium
TTGTCATGAAGCAGTTTGGCTATGAGTATGCACTTGGCGGGTTTATTGCCGTTGGTTTTTGCGGCTGTATTATTGCACTTATTATTTATAAATTCGGTTCAAAATGGATTGATGTTGTGCTTCCGCCAGCGGCAATGGGACCTGTTGTTGCCCTTATCGGATTGGAACTGGCTGGTACGGCGGCTTCAACAGCTGGCATTGTTGGTGATAATATAACTGCTCAAAATGCTATAGTATTTTTTGTTACATTGGGTGTGGCGGTTTTTGGTTCAGTTTTATTCAGAAAATTTTTATCGGTTATTCCTATACTTATTGCAATTATTTGTGGTTACGTTGCGGCTCTTTTAACAAACATTGTAGATTTTACAGCGGTAGAGCAGGCAGCAATTTTTTCACTTCCAAATTTTTCTTCGCCAAAGTTCGATATTAATGCAATCTTAATTATTCTTCCTGTAATTCTTGTTATTGTGTCTGAACACATTGGTCACCAAATAGTTACGGGCAAAATAATTGACAGGGACTTAATTAAAGACCCGGGGCTTCATCGCTCACTTTTTGCAGATAACTTTTCTACGATGCTTTCAGGCTTTATTGGCTCGGTACCTACAACAACCTATGGTGAAAATATTGGCGTTATGGCAGTTACTAAGGTTTATAGCGTAAACGTAATTGCAGGTGCGGCTATTATATCTATTATTTGTTCTTTTGTTGGAAAGCTTTCTGCACTTATAAGTACAATTCCTGGCCCTGTAATAGGTGGTATTTCGTTTCTTCTTTACGGAATGATTGGCGCTTCGGGCATTCGTATTCTTATAGATTCGCAAGTTGATTTAGGAAAATCCCGCAATCTTGCACTGGTTTCAGTTGTATTTGTTACAGGTCTTTCTGGTGTTGCTGTTAAATTTGGTAATATTCAGCTTACAGGTATGGTGCTTGCGTGTATAGTTGCTATGATTATGAGTTTGCTTTTTTATGTTTTTGATACACTGAATTTGATGAACGACAGCGAATAAATTTAGCGTAGAACGTATCCTTTAAGGGGTGTGTTCTTTTTTAGAAAAATGATATTTTATTTTTTTAAGGGGAGAAATATATGGGCGGAAAAACAAATTGTGATTGCTGTTTAAACTATACTTACGATTATGAATACGATTGCTACATGTGCGAAATGGATTTGGATGAAGATGAAATGGCAAGGTTTATAACGGATTCATTTGATAACTGCCCTTTTTTTCAGTTTAATAATGAATATAAGACCGTGAATAAACAAATTTAGATATAACAATACAAAAGAGTAAAATAAAAAAGAACAATTTACAAGGTGAATTGTATATGCTAAAATCAATATATTAATAGAGGTTTAATATTTATTAATATTTAATCTGATTTATGCTTATTACAAAAGTAGATTTTAAGGAGGTGCACTTATGTCTGTGGAACATAATGAGTTAAAAGCAAATATCTTGCCTTGGTTAATTTTCAAACTCCAAAACCGGTATTTTGCTGTTAATAGTGGTGATGTTACAAGCATTTTTCAATTGGAGCAAGAGGTTACAGCAGTTCCAGGGTATTCTGAAAATGTTAGAGGTATTATTAATTTAAGGGGAGATATCATTCCTGTTTTGGAGCTTAGACGTATACTTGAGATAACTTCTTTTGAAAAAGAGCATCAGGATTTTTCTGATATGTTGGACATGCGTAAGCAGGACCATGTGAATTGGGTTAATGAACTGCAAAATTGCATTGAAAGCAGTGAAAATTGCAGCAATGAATTTAGTCTTGCAACGGACCCACATAAATGTGCATTTGGGAAATGGTATTACAGCTATAAGGCAAAAGATCAAACCGTTGCCTTTCAGCTTAACAAAATTGAAGACCCACACAGCAAATTACATGAAACGGCAGTGAAAATATTTGAATGTAAGAGTATTAGTGACACAGATTTACGCAAGCAAAAAGTAAATGAGTTAATGACTAAAGCAAAGTCCGAGTATATGCCTACTATTTTGAGTTTAATTGATGAAACAAAGTGTGTGCTAAAAACAAGCCATCGTGAAATGTGCATTGTTTTAACAAATGAAGGGCATAATTTTGGTATTTTGGTGGACGAAGTATGTTCGGTAGAGGAAATAGAGTTTGTTGGAAGTGAAATCGAAATTAAAAAAATGCTTCAAACAGACCTTGTAAAGGGAATAGCCCAATGTACAAGCGTCAATGGGCAGATACTTGTTTTAAGCAAAGAGGCTTTATGTAACGAGTCTTTAAAGAGAAACGAAGTGGTAAAATAAACCGCATTGTTGCTATAAACTATGAAATATGCTATAATCACAGGGTTTATAATAAATTTGTCCCTAATTTTAGGATATTTTCTGAAACATATAAAATCTGTGAATGGAGAATTTGCAATGAAAAAAATTATGTTGGTTTTCGGCACACGTCCTGAAGCAATTAAGATGTGTCCACTGGTTAAAGAACTAAAAACACGAAAAGAGATAGAAACACTTGTATGTGTTACGGGTCAGCATAGACAGATGCTAGACCAGGTTTTGGAGTGTTTTGAGGTTGTTCCTGACTATGACCTTTCGGTTATGAAGGATAAGCAAACTCTTTTTGATATTACGGCAAATATTTTATTGAAAATTCAGAGTGTATTGGAAAAAGAAAAGCCAGATGTTGTGATGGTACATGGTGATACATCAACTACATTTGTTACAGCCCTTGCTTGCTTCTATTTGCAGATACTCGTAGGTCATGTAGAGGCTGGGTTAAGAACATACAATATATATTCACCTTACCCAGAAGAATTTAATCGACAGGCGGTAAGTATTATTTCTAACTACAACTTTGCTCCTACAAGCCTTTCTCGCCAAAACCTTATTAAAGAAGGTAAGGCGGAGGAAACAATTTATGTTACGGGAAACACTGCTATTGATGCCCTTAAAACAACGGTACATGATAACTATACACATCATATGTTGGATTGGGCAAAAGACAGCCGTTTAATTATGCTTACGGCACATCGCCGTGAGAACTTGGGTGAGCCATTGCACCATATGTTTAGAGCAATTAAGCGTATTGTGGATGAAACACCAGATATTAAGGTGATTTATCCTATACACATGAACCCCGTTGTGCGTGAGGCGGCAAATGAAATTTTCGGACAGCATGACCGTATACGCATTATTGACCCATTAGATGTACTGGATTTTCATAATTTTCTTGCTAAATCATTCCTTATTCTTACGGATAGTGGTGGAATTCAAGAGGAAGCACCATCTTTAGGTAAGCCTGTACTTGTTATGAGGGATACCACCGAACGACCTGAGGGTATTGCCGCAGGCACTCTTAAATTGGTTGGTACAAATGAGGAAACTATATATAAGGCATTTAAAACATTGCTTACCAATGAAGCTGAGTATGAAAAAATGAGCAAAGCATCAAATCCTTATGGAGATGGACATGCCTGTGAACGTATAGCAGATATTTTGGCAAATAAATAGATAAAAATTTAGGCTGTATAGGTATTGTGGTTTCCACAATACCTATACAGCCTTTTTTAGAAATTTAATTTAAAATTACAACCATAAGGTTTAGATATGCCGCAAAGGTAAGCCAAATTAAATATGGAATTTGCAGTAATGCTGCTATTGGGCTGATTTTATAAAACATGTTAATCATTAAAACAACTAATAACCAAAGAAATATAAGCCAAATAAAAGCAAATAAATATTCCTGTGCACCGAAAAATATTAAAGGCCAAATAAAATTAACCACCAACTGTAAAAAGTATATTGCAAGGGCGCCTTTTGTGTTTTGAGATTTTGATGTATAAATTATGTAGGAAGAAATCCCCATAAGTACAAATAGTATTGTCCAAACAACAGGAAAAACCCAGGATGGCGGTGACAATGGAGGCAAATTAAGCTGACCATACACATTTACGGAATTTTTTGTAAGTATGCCAGACAATGCCCCTACACCCAAACTTATAAGCAAACTAACCAAAAGTGCTTTTGTATTTTTAAGTTTTGTTTTATACATATAAATCACCTCATTTAAGTATATGTTTTAATTGCGTTTTTATTAATCGCTGTAAAAATATGGTTGACACAATCATTTCATAATGTATAATGTGATATAAAATAAAAATATTAATATTACGCATAACGAAGATTTATAATTAATATTTCGGAGTATAGAAGAATAACTTTTATAGAGCTTGCTTATATTAACAATTTAGTCTGAAAGGGGAAAGGGCTATCTTGTTTTACAAAGCAAGATGGTTCAAAAAAATCATGAAAAAGCAAATTGATTTATTATCTGATTCCACAAACTCTCTATTCTTAAGGTATTTATTACCGTCTATCAGTGCCACTCTAGTAACATCAATTTATATATTAGCAGATACAGTTATGATAGGCAAAGGAATTGGCCCTAATGGAATTGCGGCCATTAACATTGTTATACCCATATTTACTGCATTTTTTGGATTAGGGCTTTTATTTGGCGTAGGTGGGGCAGTGTTAATGTCTATGGCTTTCGGTCAAAATAAATTTGAAAAGGGACAGCAATATTTTACAACATCAGTTACTACTGTGTCTATAATGGTATTGGTATGTTGGCTTATTTTCGGTTTTAATCTTACAAAAATACTGTACCTGTTTGGTGCTACGGAAAATACAATTCAATTAGCACAGGAGTACGGCATGATTTTGGTGCGTGGCGTACCTGTGTTTATGTTTTCTTCTATGTTACAGGTGTTTGTAAGAAATGACAAAGCACCAAATGTTGCAATGCTAGGGGTTATTTGTGGCGGAGTTACCAATGTTATACTTGATTATATTTTTATATTCATATATAAAACGGGTATGGAAGGAGCAGCAATAGCTACGGTTATAGGTTCTGCAATTACTGTTTTGATTTTAAGCACCCACTTATTTTCAAAAACCAATAATTTAAAAATAGTTAAGAATGGATTTTCCTTTGCTCGCCTTAAAAGAATAACAGTGAACGGATTTTCAAGTTTTTTAGTAGAGGCATCCAGTGGTGTAGTTGTTTGTTTGTTTAATATTCAGTTGGTAAAATACGTGGGGGATATTGGCGTTGTTGTTTATGGAATTATATCTAATAGTTCCATAGTTGCAATGTCGCTGGCAAATGGAGTTGCGCAGGCGGCACAGCCAATTATTGCAACTAATTTTGGTGCAGGCAAGCACAAAAGAGTGAATTTGGTATGCAAAACAGGTGTTGCCGTTTCACTTGGTATAGGTGTTGCGCTTTGTATTATAGGTGAGTCTATGCCTAACATAATAACCTCTGCTTTTGTAGAGACTACACCCGAAATATCTTCACTTTCGGTTATGGCAATAAAAATATATTTTGTTTCATTTATAGCCATGACGATAAACATATTCTTTGGTAATTATTTTCAGTCTACTATGAAGCCAAACTACTCACTTATTATTTGCGTAACAAGAGGATTACTATTAAGTTCAGTGCTAGTAATTATATTACCTAAAATAATTGGTGTTACAGGAATATGGCTGGTGATGCCAATTGTGGAATTTGTGACCATTGCCCTTGTTATATTTATGAAGAAAACGGAAAAAAAGCAGTGATGTTATCCTCTTTATAATTAAAAAGTATAGCTATCTTCTCTCAAAATAGCAGAATTAACAATTTAATATTTAATTATGAGAGTATTAAAATATATCACAATTAGTTCATTTTAAAAACAAATATTTGCACAAAGGAACGAGGTTAAAAAAATAGCAAAAATACATAAAAAAACTGAATTTTTACCCTAAAAAATTGTTATAAAATATTGGAAAACATATTGTATAGTGATATACTGTTTTAATGCATGAATTAAATTGTACATTAAAAGTGGTACATAATTACTAGATTTGTGATTAAGCGGAAAAAAGCGAAGTCTTTTGTAACCCGCTGTTTTGCCGAATATGTTTTTGCAACCGGTAATTACAGCTACCTTTTAAATGGTTATTGATAAGGGTAGCTTTTTTATTGTAAAAAATATATTTAATCCAAGAAACACTGATGGATACCTTAAAACAGTTTTTCCAAATGCATGAAAAATGTAATAAAAATAGATGGTGTGGAGGAACATTATGGATAGCAGGCCTTATTACAACAAAGCCGTAAGGCACAAGCTTAAAAATTCCGTTTATTTAAAAGCAGCAATGGTAAAATCTAAAAGGACTTTAAAGCTTGAACGTGACTTGACAGAAACAAGGGATAGGCTCCACTCGTTAATTGACACTGTACCTGGTGGAATCGCCATTTTCCGAATAGACAAAACCATTGAAACCATTTTTTTTAACGATGCGGCATGTTCTTTAGTGGGGTTTACTCGTGCAGATTATAATATGATTGTTAAAAATGACGTAATGGTTTTGATATATGATGAAGACCGAAAAATTTTGGCAGAAGAAATAGAAAATGCAGTTAAAAATAACCGACCTATAGACTGTGTATATCGTGTAAATCACAAGTCTGGGCATCACCCATGGGTTCATTTATTTGCTGTTAAGTATAAGCAAGAGGATGGAGTACCTATTTTCCATGCGGTGTTTTTGGATATTACCAGGGAAATAGAAGATAAGAAAGAGATAGAGGCGGCAAATCAAAAGCTTATATACCGTGCAGATTATGACGTGCTAACAGGTATATATAATAGGCAGGCATTTTGCAGAGAAACGGCAAAAATGCTGGAAGGAAACAAAGGTAAGAAGTATGTTTTGCTACGCCTTGATGTGGAAAGGTTTAAGGTTATTAATGACCTTTTCGGCACAGAAATAGGGGATGAGGTACTATGTACAATTGCGTTGGATTTTAAAAGAAACCTAAAAAGATGCGGAACCTATGGCAGACTTGAAGCAGACCACTTTGTTTGCTGTTTTCCTGAAAAGATTTTTAATGCAGACAAAATACTTGAAAGAATTGACAGAGTTATTAATCGCATAAATATTAATTATGCCATTGTGGTTAATTTTGGGGTTTATCCAATAGATGATATTTTATTGCCTATAGAGCGAATGTGCGATAGGGCAAACCTTGCTTTGCGTACAATAAAGGGTAATTATTTGAAAAAATATTCATTTTATGATGAAAAACTTCGCAACACCATTTTGAAAGAGCAACAAATTGCAAATGAAATGGATTATGCTCTTAATAGTGGTCAATTTAAAATACATTTGCAGCCCATATACAGTGTTGCCAGTGAAAAACCTGTTAGCGCAGAGGCTCTTGTAAGGTGGTATCACCCTCAAAGAGGATTAATTTCGCCAGTAGATTTTATACCTTTATTTGAGAGAAATGGTTTTATTTCCAAGCTTGACGCATTTGTGTGGGAAGAGGTTTGCAAATTTATAAGCTCAGAAAAAAATAAAGGACATGTTGTTGTACCTATTTCTGTGAATGTATCCCGTATAAATCTATACAATGCAAATATTTGTAACGATATTATCGCCCTTACACAAAAATATAATATAGAACCAGAGATGCTGAAATTTGAGATTACCGAAAGTGCATATACAGACAATCCTCACCAGTTGCTTAAAGCTATGGAAACATTGCAAAAATATGGCTTTGAGGTGCTTATGGACGACTTTGGGTCGGGTTATTCTTCCCTTAATATGCTTAAGGATGTTCCTGTTGATATACTTAAAATTGATATGAAGTTTATTGAGGATCTTGAGGTTTCTAGCCGTGCTGGCAGTGTTATGACAAATGTGATAAGAATGGCAAAATGGCTAAATATGAGCGTTGTTGCCGAGGGGGTTGAAACGAAAGCACAGCTTGTTGTTTTACGTAATATAGGCTGCGATAAGGTTCAGGGCTATTATTTATCCAAGCCGCTACCCACAGAAGATTTTGAAAAGCTAATGGCAGGCGAAGAAGCTGAAAAAATTGAAAAACCTCTTAAAATGAATGAGGCGGATATTGACTGCATATGGGAGGCAGACCAAAAATTTTCTAATTTTATTAGTGGAATGATTGATGCCATGGGAGTTTACGAAATCGTTGGCAATGGATTGGAAATTGTAAGGGTAAATGACGGGTATTTTGATATAATGGGTGGTACAGCCAAGGATTTATTCAGTAAAAAAAACAATGTTCTTTACCATGTTTTACCTGAAGACAGAGATAAACTTATGAATGCATGCGCACTAGCAATTGAAAATAAAAGTGTACAGGGGCTTGATATACGCAGAATTCATGAAAACGGCAATGTTATTTGGCTTAATTTAAGAATAAGTTACCTTGGCAAGCTTGGCGATAATGATGCTTTTTATTTTGGCATAAATAATATTTCCCACCAAAAAAAACTAGAAAATGCAAAGTACATGCTTGAAACTGTTGTAAGTAATACCCCTTTGGCTATTGGCATATTCCAAATAACTGACAAAGTGATACCACTGTATTTAAGTGATGAATGCAGTAAATTATTGGGTTTTAGCTGTGAAGAATATGGTGGGCTTGCAGAAAGACAACTTATTGACTTAAGTTTTATTAAAACGGTTTCACAAGCGGACTTAGACAAGATGATGGCTAAAAATGAGCCGTTTAAAAGAGTAATTAAGGTACACAAGAAAGATAAAACACCTATAAAACTGCAAGTTATGGGTACATACAAAAATGATGTTAATGGTAATATTTTATTTTATGCCTACTTTTCGGATGAAGAAAATTTGGTTGAAACCAAAAAGCATATCAATAAGGCGGAGCATTGTGATTTACATCAAAGTGTTGCTAGTATACCGCAAAGAAGAACAATACTTATAATCGATGACAATGCAGCAAAGCGAAGGATGCTTAAGAATATACTTGAGGATACATACAATATTTTGGAGGCAGAAAACAGTGATAGTGCGCTAGAACTTTTGGATAGAGAAAAAATGTTCATTGCGGCAGTTTTGCTGGATATAGTAGTGCTTGATAAGGATGGATACAGCTTATTAAATGCAGTAAGATTAGATGATACCCTTTGTGAAATACCTGTTATTGCTATTACTGGTGAGGATAACAAAGATGCCGAAACAAGAGCAATAAGTCTAGGAGTAACAGATTTTTTAGCAATGCCATTTAAGCCAGCAGTTATAAAAAATCGAATTGCAAGCCACATAAAGTTGAAGGAAACAACTACTTCCAAACATGCTGTTGAAAAAATTATTAATAATTTACCAGGGGGTGTGTGTGTTTTTGAAATTAGCGATAAAATAAGAACCAGATATGTAAGCGAGGGACTTACAAATATTTGCGGATATTCAGTTGAAGAATATCTTAGTAAGTTTGGTGAGGACGTTACAAAAATTGTATACCGCGAAGATGTACAGCGTGTTACAAAATCAATATACAAATCTAAAAATGCGAACCAGCCTATAGATGTTGAATACCATGTAAATTGCAAAAACGGTGATATGGGGTATAGCCGTATTCAGGCAAATTTTGCTTATGAAGAGGGCGATACAGCAACTTACTATGGCGTTATAACTGATATGACTGCTAAAGAGCTTGAACTAAGGCAACGGTATGAACGTGAACGAGCGTTTATACGATCGCTTACGGGGGATTCACGGGTATTTTTTGAATGGGACCTTGTTACAGGAAGAATAATACAAATGGGTGAAAAAGCTACAAATCTTATTAATTCACACGATAAAATTACCAGCATAAATATATTAGGGGTAGCGATTGCTAATATTATTCATCCTGAGGACAAAGAACTGTTTGATGAAATAAGAAATATAGATAAGGTTGTTGAAAATATATTAAACGGTAAAAATGAAACATATTTGGAGTATAGATATTCTTCTATGCTTGGAATTTTTAAAGGATATCGTTGGGCAAACGCAATGTTTAGCTATATTATTAATCCTGAAACTAAGCATACTCATGTATTTGCGTGTATAAGAGATATCAATGAGCAGAAGCTTAAGGACCTTGATATGATGGAAAAGGCACAAAAGGATTTTCTTACGGGTCTGTTTAATAGGGCGGCTTTTCAAGAACTTGCACAAAAATCAATAGATGAAAGCAAAGAAAATAGTGGTGTTTCCGCATTTTTGATTATTGATATAGACAACTTTAAGAAAATAAATGATACATATGGACATGTGTATGGAGATGTTGTACTTAAGCATACCGCCCAAAGACTTGGAACAGTTTTTCGCTCTAACGACATTTTGGGTAGGCTTGGTGGCGATGAAATGACAGTGTTTATGACAAATATTCCATCGGCTGATATTGCGGTTAAAAAAGGATTCGAAATATGCAAGGTACTGGGAAGCTGGCGAAAGGATGATGAGAAAATACCACTTACTTGTTCAGTGGGTGTTGCAGTCATGCCAGAGCATGGACATACACTGGAGAAACTTTATCATAATGCAGATATGGCACTATATCAAGCAAAACCCCTTGGCAAAAACAAATGCTGCTTGTTTGATGAAAAGGCAGCCACACCAAATATGCCTAGCCACTAAAGGTTGATTTTAGATGAATAATTAAGTTCAATAGAAAAATGATAGATTATAAAGTAACTGATTTTTTGTTGACAGTATGCAGGGTTTTATTATATTATATACGCTGTATAAAATGACAATAGATATAAAAGGAGAAGTAATTATGGGAAAAAAGAAAAAGATGTCTCTGGCAGCGTGGATTTTTATTGGGCTTGCATTAGGCATAGCAGTAGGTATTATGTTTACCGGTAATCCGGATTTTGCAAATAATTACATCAAACCATTTGGTACTTTATTTTTAAACCTGATTAAATTTATTGTGGTGCCAATAGTCATGTTTTCTATTATGACGGGCGTAATTTCTATGAGAGACCTACATAAGGTTGGTAGCGTTGGTGTGAAAACCATAGTTTATTACATGTTTACCACATCATTTGCAGTTGCGGTTGGACTTTTGTTTGCTAATATTTTCAAAGGCTATTTTGTACAGATTTCCACAACAGGGCTTGAGTATACAGCAAACGAGGCACCTGGTTTTATGGAAACACTTGTTAATATTTTTCCAAACAACATTATTTCGCCAATGAGTAACGCAACTATGTTGCAGGTTATAGTAATGGCTTTGTTTTTTGGCTTTGGTACAATTATGGCAGGGGAAAAGGGAGAGCCTTTTGCTAAATTTGTAGAGAGTGCTAATGAAGTTTCCATGCAAATTATGGGTGCAATTATTAAACTTAGCCCGATAGGTGTATTTTGTCTTATTGTGCCAGTAGTTGCTACAAATGGGCCAAGTATATTAGGTAGTCTTGCATTAGTTTTGATGGTTGCTTATATTGCCTACATTGCACATGCGGTATGTGTGTATTCATTTACATTAAAGGGCGTTGCAGGTATTAGCCCTATAACTTTTTTTAAAGGTATGTTGCCAGCAATTATGATGGCTTTTTCCAGTGCATCTTCAGTTGGTGCATTACCACTTAACATGGAGTGTGTTGAAAAGCTGGGTGCACGCAAGGATGTAGCAAGCTTTGTATTACCATTGGGTGCAACTATAAACATGGATGGAACTGCAATTTATCAGGGTTTATGTGCAGTGTTTATTGCAACTTGCTATGGCATAGACTTAACATTTTCACAGCAGTTAACAATTATTTTAACAGCAACTCTCGCATCCATTGGTACAGCAGGCGTTCCAGGTGCGGGCATGATTATGCTTGCTATGGTATTACAAAGTGTAGGCTTACCTATTGAAGGTATTGCTATTGTTGCTGGTGTAGACAGAATTTTTGATATGGGACGTACAACAGTAAACATCACAGGAGATGCGGCATGTACGCTTATTGTGTCAAAATTGGAAGAAAAGAAAGATGCGAGAAAGTAATTAAAGCATTTTAAGGATAGATTATAAAGGAATGTATGGCAGAATTATTGTTATACATTCTTTTTTTATAGTTTTATGTATTGCAGAGGCATCAAAAAAGTAGGGTGCTTATGAATATGGTTGATAGAATGAAATTCAAATAGCATACTGTTAAGTTAATTCATAATATACATATATATTTATGCAGAGGATGGTATCTACAATGAACTTTAAATCCTTTAGAGGGGCTGTTACCTCCATTAGTGACTTTATGATATCTTCAAATGACAATGAAGGTTGTTATAAAATAATGAGTGTTAGTGATATGCAGGGAGGTTTAGTAAATTTTGTAATAGCACCAACAACTTATTTTGTTGAGCAAGAAATGGTTTTGGTAGGGGATAGAATAACTGGATATTATGACGGAGATGCACCTGTTCCGATGATTTTTCCTCCACAGTATAGGGCGCTAATAATAGTAAAAAATAGTAATACTAGAAATGTAAAGGTTGACTACTTTGATTGCGATTTGGTTAGCAGTGATGGCAAATTAAAATTAAATATTTCCAATAAAACAAAGATTGCTTTGATAAACGGGCAAGTATTTTCTCAAAGCCCTGCAAACCGAAATCTTATAGTTATTTATGGTGCTTCCACAAGAAGTATTCCAGCACAAACAACACCAATTGAAATAATAATTTGGTGTTCAATATAAATTGTGCTTTAGTAAGGTCTTTATTAAGATATTGCTTAGATAGAAAAAGAAATTTTGTTGCATAAATTGAATATACAAAAAACCCTTCACATATATTAAATTGTATGGATACATTTTATATGAGGAGGGCTTTTATTATGGAGCAATATGATATTTATAAAGACATTGCAGAAAGAACAGACGGGAATATATACATTGGTGTTATTGGTGGAGTTCGTACTGGTAAATCTACTTTTATAAAGAGGTTTATGGATTTAGTGGTGCTTAAAAACATTGAGGACGAGTACACAAGGGCACGCACAAAAGATGAAATGCCACAAAGTGCATCAGGAAGAACAATTATGACGACCGAGCCGAAATTTATACCCAATGAGCCTGTTAAAATTACTGTGGGCGACAATATAAGCCTAAATGTTCGCATGATAGATTGTGTAGGATATTTGGTAAAGGGTGCAGAGGGGCACATGGATGGCGATGAACCACGTATGGTAAACACTCCGTGGAGTTCAGAGCCTATGCCATTTGAAAAGGCGGCAGAATTGGGAACACAAAAGGTTATTAATGACCATTCCACAATAGGTATAGTTGTTACTACAGATGGAAGTATTACCGATATACCTGTAGAAAATTATAAAGATGCTGAAATTAGAGTGATTGGTGAACTTAAAACTCTCAACAAGCCATTTATTGTACTGCTTAATTCTACACACCCATATTCTGCAGAAACAACACAGCTTAGGCAAAAGATGGAGGAAGAATATGGAGTTTCAGTTTTGGCGGTTAACTGTGCACAGCTAAAAGAAGACGATATAAAGGAAATTTTAGAAAATGTTCTTCTTCAGTTCCCTGTTATGGAAGTATGCTTTAATTTGCCTAATTGGTTGGACACATTGGAGTTTGACCACTACATAAAAAAAGACCTTTCAAATGCTTTTAAAGCAATGATGAAAAATATAAACAAGATAGACGACGTTAAAAAGGCTGTTGAACTTTTGGAGGATAGCCCTTATATACGCAAAGCCTATATTGATGAAATAAGCCTTGGAGATGGCAGTGCCGTGGCTGAAATAGCCATGGAGGATGGTTTGTTCTACAAGGTTTTAAGTGAAACGCTTAATATTCCGCTGGAAAATGATTACCAGCTGATTTCTGTAATTAAGGAATTGTCAGGGGTAAGGGAAGGTTACGAAAAGATGAAGATTGCAATGGCTGATGCCCAAAGAAAGGGCTATGGTATTGTTGTGCCACAGTTTAGCGATATTGTTTTGGATGAACCAGAACTTTACAGACAGGGTTCACGTTATGGAATTCGACTTAAAGCAAAGGGCAGAAGTATGCACCTTATTAAGGCAGATATTGAAGCAGAGGTTAATCCAATAATCGGAAGTGAAGAGCAGACCATAAGTTATATTGAAGAACTTAAAAAGGAATATAAAGAAAATCCGCAGAAGATTTGGGAGCTTAATTTGTTTGGCAGAAGTCTTGAATCTCTGGTTACAGAGGGTATGAACAATAAGCTGTACAGAATGCCACAAGATGCCCAGTTTAAGCTGCAGGAAACTTTGGAAAAAATTATTAATGAGGGAAGCGGCGGGCTTATTTGCATTTTGCTTTAAAAACATAAAACAAGGCAGAGGATTTTTCCTCTGCCTAATATTTTACACAAAAACTTTATGAAGATAACCCCAGTATAAGTAGTTTAAAGTATATACAATCAGCAGTAAGTTTACTGCGCAAGTGATAGTAAGAAATAATCTTATTTTTGATTGTAATGATTTTTTTAGACAGTTATAAAAAACATTGTAAAAAACAGGTGCTAAAACCATGCCTGCCGCAATTGTTACAATCCATCTAATTCCGCTAAGTGGAACAAAAGTAGCTATTATAAGTGCACCCATATTTATACCTGCGGTAACAATAAAATGCTTTTTGGTAGTATCTAGGTCTGTACGATCAATTTCCTGTGTACTTTCATCAATAATACCCTGTTTTTTGTTCCATAATTTGTTACTTTGTTTATCCAGCGCAAATGCTATTGCACAGCCAAGTGCCCAAAGTATAAGTCCTCTAACTAAACCCAAAATAATCGCCCCTCAAAATCATATTATCTCATTATATCGTAAAAGCTGTACTATTTCAACATTTATACTGGGAAGTGGTAGTAAATATTAAATCTTTATTAAACCAGTTTATTCCATTGAAATTTTAGGGAAATATGCTTATAATTAGCTTGGAATTAAATATTTAACATAATAGGAGATTTTTATATGAAAAAGCTTATCAGCATGTTTTTGGCAATGTCAATGGTATTTAGTTTAGCAACTACTCCTGTTTTTGCCTCGGACAACGCCGAGGACATGAGGGCGGTTTGGATTTCATCAATATATAATATAGACTTTCCATCGGTGGAAAACAAGGGCAATTCAACCGCTCAAAAGGCGGAGTTTTCTGATAAACTGGATAAATATAAGGCGGCAGGTATAAACACTGTTATTGTGCAGGTGCGCCCTAAGGGAGATGCACTGTATTCGTCAAGCCTTAACCCTTGGAGTGAGGTGCTTACAGGAACTCAGGGGAAAAATCCTGGCTACGACCCGCTGGAATATATGGTGCAGGAAGTACATAAACGTGGCATGGAAATACATGCTTGGCTTAACCCATACCGAATATCCACCTCTGGCACAGATGTATCAGCACTGGCAGATGGGAATATTGCTAAACAACACCCAGATTGGCTTTTAGAATATAACAACGCATTAACCCTTGACCCTGCAAATGAGGGTGTTAAGCAGTTTATTTGTGATACAGTTGCGGAGGTTGTTGATAATTACGATGTGGACGGAATACATTTTGATGATTATTTTTACCCATCAGGCTATCCGCTTCAGGATGGAGAAACTATTGACGGAAGTGAGGCAAACCAACGCCGTGCTGACGTAAACGACCTTATAAAACGAGTACATAGCACTGTTAAAAGCTGTAATTCAGAGGTGGTTTTTGGCGTAAGCCCTATGGGTATATATAAAGACGTAACCACTAATGGCTATACAATTAAAGGCGGCGAAAGTTATTATGGCGTGTTTGCAGACACCCTTGCTTGGATAAACAATGGATGGGTTGATTACATTGTACCACAGGTTTACTGGGAAACAACACATGCTACAGCAGCTTATGAAAATGTTGTGGATTGGTGGAACAGGCAAATGAATGGAACCAATGTTAAGCTTTACATTGGTGAGGCAATTTATAAGGATGCCGTAGCGGCAGAAATAGGAACACATCTTTCAATTTGTGACAAATATCCAAATGTAAAAGGGAATTTTTACTTTAGTTCAACGAACCTTTTAGTAAACAGAAAAGGGTGTTTAGATACCTTAACAAAAATCTATAATTCATCAACAAGTGTGACAGCCACATCAGTTGGAGAGAGTGGAAATTCAACTGATGAAAATTCAGAAGCGGTAACCAATCCCGTAGGCAGCACTAAAATTCTTGAGGCAGTAAGTACCAAGTCAACGGTTCTTGTAGATGGAATTGAAACTGAATTTGAAGCTTATAACATAGAGGGCTATAATTTTTTCAAACTTAGGGATATTGCATATGCAATAAGTGAAACGGATAAGCAGTTTGATACTGTATGGAATGAAGATGCAAAAGCAATAAATATGGTTACAAGAACACCTTATACCGCCGTAGGAGGGGAACTTATATCAAGCAGTGTAGCAAAAACAAAAACAAAAACAGCCATAAAATCCGAGGTATTGCTGCAGGTTAATGGCGTGCGTACCTATTGTGACGTGTATAATATAGACGGATACAGTTATTTTAAATTAAGAGATGTTGCACAGGCAATTGATTTTGGCGTGGTTTGGAGTGAGGAACTTAATACTATTGGCATAGTAACTTTAGTTGGAAATATTGGAAATAATTAATAGATGCAAAATAAGGCGTTTTTTTGAGCCTGCCTTTGACAATGATTATATTAAAAGTGGTATCTACTAATACTTTGTAGATACCACTTTTGCTTTTTTTATATAAGTTCTTTTGTTAGCTCTGCTATCTTCAATTTTGCTTGTTCTAAAATAATTTCTCCAGTAGGAGTAATTGAATAATATTTCCGAACCTTACCGTTTATAATTTTTTCATTTACAGTAAGTGCGCTGCTTTTCTCCATTGAGTGCAGGATGGGATACAAGGTTCCCGCACTTACATCGTAACCATGCTCCTTTAATTCATCAATCATCCAAGAGCCATAAAAAGGCTCTTTTTTTGCATGATATAATATATGAATTTGAATAAATCCTAAAAATAATTTCCTTAAAATAGGTTCTTGCATTTTGTTACCCCCTATGATACAATTGATATATCGAAAAGCGATATCGATACTCTATATATGAATTTTACCATAACTCAATAATAAAATCAAGGAGGAAATATGACCTTATTCTCAATATCTGATGTGAATTTTAAGGATGTTATTAAATATTCCAATATAACGATTAAGCAAAATAGGGCAACTTTTATTTGTGGCAAAAGCGGTTCAGGGAAAAGCACACTGCTAAAATTCCTAAATGCTTCAGTTTCCGTTGACAGTGGCAATATTTTTTATCAAAACAAGTCAATTAAAGAATATGACACCATTATGTTACGCAAAGAGGTTATGCTTGTTTCTCAAAATGTTTTTCTTTTTGATGATACAATTGAAAATAATTTTTTAGAATATTACCGTTATAGAGAAACAACTCCGCCTGATATGGAAAAAATGCAAGAGTATTTGCAGATATGCCTTGCAGATTTTTCTGTTAATGCTATGTGCAACGAAATGTCCGGTGGTGAAAGGCAGAGAGTTTTTATTGCTATTTGTCTGTCCTTTATGCCCAAGGTGCTACTGCTTGACGAGCCTACATCAGCCCTTGATGAACAAACATCGAAAAAACTCATCGACAATCTAAAAAATTATTGCATGAAAAATGGCATAACGCTTATTATTGTGTGCCATGATAAAAAATTAATAGAACGATACGCAGATGAAGTTATCTGTTTAAATTCGGAGGTGTAAGATGAGCAATGTTATTGTTTTAAACTTATTCCAATTCGCAGCAGTGTATTTATTGTTACTTGTGGTACTGGCAATAATGAAAAAGTGTAAAATAAATCAAAGCAAGCTACTTATTATTGGAAGCATTAGAATGACGGTGCAGCTTGTATTGGCAGGATTTATACTGACGTATATATTTAAAAACCCACATCCGTTGTTTGTTATACTTTACCTTTTGGCAATGATAGGAATGTCAATACACACAGTGTTGTCAAGGAATAAAGGAATTAATACCCGCTTTGCATTAATTGTTGCAATATCACTTGCAGGCACAGGGCTTTTGGTTATTACGTTTTTTATTTTAGGGGTTGTGGGTGTCAGCTTTTTTAATCCACAATACACAATTCCTATTAGTGGTATGATTATTGGGAATGCTATGACAGGAGTAAGTCTTGGGTTAAAAACTTTTAATGACAGCATAATAACTCAGAAATTAAAAATAAGTACACTAATAAATATTGGGGCAACTCCAAAAAGTATTTTAATTCCATTTGTTAATAAGGCCCTTGAAACGGCGTTGCTTCCGACACTTAATTCTATGGTGGGCATGGGAATTATTTCACTTCCTGGAATGATGACAGGGCAAATTTTATCGGGAACGCTTCCAACTACTGCTATTCTATATCAAATTGCTATTATGATTGCAATAACTGTTGTTACGTGCCTTTCAGTATTCTGTTCCTTGTTTTTCGGTTATAGAACACTTTACAACAGTCAAAACCAAATGCTGATATAGGCGAAATGAGCATTGTAGAAGTGAAGGCAATGTTGACTTTACCAATTCCGCCATTATTATCAGAGCATTAGGGATTGACTTGTTTTTTTGTTGACACCTAAGATAGTGTAATATAAAATAGAAATAATTTTAATTTTTTGGAGGTAATACAAATGGTCAAACAAATGGAACAATTTGAGGGAAGCAAAGAGTATGTTGTGTCACCACAGCTTATGAATTCTGTGAATATAGCAATTGCTTTGGAAAAACCACTTCTTATAAAAGGGGAACCAGGTACAGGTAAAACAATGCTTGCAGAGGCAATAAGCAAGGCACTTGATAAGGAGCTTATAATTTGGAACATTAAATCTACTACAAAAGCACAGGACGGGCTTTATGTTTATGACGTGGTTCAACGTCTTTATGATAGCCAATTTGGCGGCGATGGTGTAGACGATATTAAAAAATATGTTAAGCTGGGCAAGGTTGGCGAGGCTTTTAATTCGGAAAAGCAGGTGATTTTGCTTATAGATGAGATTGATAAGGCAGACTTAGAATTCCCAAATGATTTGCTTTGGGAGCTGGATAAAATGGAATTCCACATTCCTGAAACAAAGGAAACGGTTAAGGCAAAAAAACGTCCTATCGTAATCATTACATCAAATGCGGAAAAAGAACTTCCAGATGCGTTTTTAAGAAGATGTATTTTCCATTACATTGAGTTCCCATCACGAGAGTTAATGGAGGAAATTGTTAAGGTGCATTTTGATAATTTGGACAAAAAGCTTTTGGCACAGGTAATGGAAACATTTTACTGGATAAGGGATATGGAAATACAGAAAAAGCCAAGTACATCAGAGGTTATAGACTGGATACAGGCATTGGAAATAGGTGGAATTGACCCAGAAATTATTAAAAAGGAAATTCCATTTGCAGGGGTACTTTTGAAGAAAAATGAGGATTTAGATACTGTTGAGAGAGTAAAAAGAAGATTTAAATACTGAGAAACTAATTTGAGGTGAGAATATGTTTAGTGCCTTTTTTTACCTATTACGGGCAAAAGGACTGGATGTTTCACTTAACGAATGGCTTACTCTTATTGAGGCCCTTGATAAGGGATTGGCACACTCAAGCCTTACTTCTTTTTATTATTTAGCAAGGAGTATACTTGTAAAAAGTGAAACGGAATTTGATAAATTTGATGGTGCATTTCTTGAGTTCTTTAAGGATATTCAATATTTTGAGGAAATTCCTAAGGAACTTTTGGACTGGCTTAATAATCCGTCAGAAAAGAAAAATAATTACGACAAAGAGCAGGATTTGTTTAACCAAGGTTTAAGCATGGAAGAAATCCAGAAAATGCTGTTGGAAAGATTACAGGAACAAGATGGAGAGCACAACGGCGGGAAATACTGGGTTGGCACAGGCGGTATGTCTGTTTTTGGCAATTCGGGAAATGCCTCAAATGGCATACGTGTGGGCGGTGAGTCTATACGCCACAGTGCCATGCAGGTGGCAAGTGAGCGCAAGTTCCATGATTTCAGAAACGACACTGTTTTAGATACCCGCCAGTTTCAAATGGCATTTAGGCGATTGCGTCAGTTTTCAAGCCGTATTGATGCACCAAAAACTGAACTTAATATTGATGGCAGTATAGATGAAACGTGTAACAACGCAGGTAACTTAAAGCTAGTGTTTGATAAGCCAAGACAGAATACGGTAAAGGTGCTTTTACTTATGGATAGCGGTGGCTCTATGGACTACTACTCTAATCTTTGCACTTCCCTTTTTCAGGCAGTAAGTAAATCCAGCCATTTTAAGGATTTGAAGGTTTATTATTTTCACAATTGTATATATTCCAAGTTATATACCGACCCGTACTGCATACCAGGCAACTGGATAGACACAGAGTGGGTGCTTAATAACATAAGCAGTGAGTACAAGGTGATTATAGTTGGAGATGCTTCAATGGACCCTAGTGAATTACTTGGCAGAAGTTATTATAACTATGGTGCCCGTACAGAGGTAACGGGTATGGAGTGGCTTAAAAGGTTTCAACACAAGTATGAAAAAATGGTGTGGCTAAACCCGATTGTTGAGATGGGGTGGAGGTCAGGCTTTTGGCGTCAAACCTATAATATGATAAGTGATGAATTTGATATGTATCCGCTTACAGTTGCAGATTTGGAAAAAGCGTTAAAGAAACTGATTGTTGCAAAATAAAACAATTTTAAATAGAAATGCACCGCTTTAGGCAATGGGATTATACCCTGAAAAAAACTAAAGGGGTGCATTTTATTTTATTACATGTACTTACGCATGTGTTTTAGTGCACTTTTTTCCAAACGTGATACCTGTGCCTGGCTTATACCTACTTCACTGCTTACCTCCATTTGTGTTTTACCATCAAAAAACCTAAGGCTTAATATATGTTTTTCTCGGTCGGTTAAATGGTTCATTGCCTGAGAAATGGAGATGTTCTCAAGCCAATTGTTATCCCCGTTTTTGTCGTCCTTTATTTGGTCCATAATATATAGTGTATCTCCGCTGTCGTGGAAAACAGGCTCAAAAAGTGATACGGGATCTTGTATAGCATCCAGGGCCATAACAATATCTTCTTTAGGCAAATCCAATTCTTTGGCTATTTCCTCTATTTTTGGCTCTCGTGACAGGGAGGAGGTAAGACGTTCTTTTACCTGCAATGCCTTGTAGGCAGTATCGCGTATGCTTCGGCTTACACGTATGCTGTTGTTATCACGCAAATATCTGCGCACTTCTCCTATAATCATCGGCACAGCATAGGTGCTGAATTTTACGTTTTGTGTTACGTCAAAGTTATCTATTGCTTTCATAAGACCTATACAGCCAACTTGAAATAAGTCATCCATTTGCTCACCACGGTTGGAAAACCTTTGAATCACACTTAATACAAGACGCAAATTCCCATATATATATTCTTGGCGCGCCTGTTTATCACCTTTTTGGATAAGTTCAAAAAGTCGCTTTTTTTCATCATTGCTTAAAATAGGTAACTTGGAAGTATTAACACCGCAAATTTCAACTTTGTTGTAAATCATTTAAATTTCCTCCTTCAATTGGAAGTGTATATAAAAATGATTTCCACCTGTGTATAAATTATACAAGCAATAAAGTACCAAAATTTTCCTAATTTCATTAATTGCATAAATTTAAAGATAAGATAGACTTTTGAAATTATTGGAAGTATAATTATTTATGGTAATGTAGTTATGTTTTACAATAAGAGGAGGGTTTAAAATGGGAATGATTGACGAAAACAGCTTAAATATGAGCGGGTATGCAATTGACGAAATTTATGTTGGTATGAGTAAAAGTGTATCAAAAACAATTTCAGAGTCTGATGTTTACACCTATGCAGGTCTGATAGGCGATATTAATCCTGTGCACGTAAATGCCGAATATGCTAAAACAACACGTTTTGGCGAAAGAATTGTACACGGAATGCTTACTGCATCTTTCTTTTCAACAATAGTAGGTATGCTTATACCTGGTGCCGATGCAATTTATCTGGGTCAAACATGCAAATTCTTACTTCCTGTAAAATATGGAGATACTATTACTGCTAAGGGTGAGGTTACAAAGGTAGTTCCAGAAAAAAGAATTGCTTACATGCATACAACCGTTGTTAATCAGCGTGGTGAATTAGTTATTGACGGTGAAGCAACTGTTATGGCAAACAAAGTTAGAGAATAAAATTTTTATTATATAGGAGGATTTTTTTATGAGATTAAATGCGGAAAACACCATGGCTATTGTTGTGGATTATCAAGAAAAGCTTATCGCTGTTATTCATGATAATGAAAAGGTTGTAGCAAATTCACAAATACTTATTAAGGGCATTAAATTATTTGACATTCCAATTATAGTAAGCCAACAATACACAAAGGGCCTTGGAGCAACAGTACCTGAAATTGCAGAAGCATTGGGCGAGTTTACACCATACGAAAAATCTTCCTTCAGCGTTTGGGCGGAAGATAGTATTAGAGAGGCAATTAAGGCAACAGGCAAACAAAATGTTATTATTTGCGGAACAGAAGCTCATATATGTGTTCTTCAGACCGTTATTGACTTACGTGCAGAGGGCTACAATGTGTTTGTAGTTGAGGATTGTGTAGGGTCAAGAAAGCCGAATGACAAAAAGTTTGGCTGCAAGCGTGCGGTTGAAGAAAAAGCATTCCTTTGCACCTACGAGTCTGTTTTATATGAACTTGCAGGCGGAGCAGCAAGCCCACAATTCAAACCAATATCTAAATTAACAAAATAACAAATATAAAGACATCGAATTTAACTTCGGTGTCTTTTTTTGTGCCTATTTGTATGAATAAAACTAAAGGATATACGTTGTTCTTAAAGAAGAAATACAAAGAGAGTGTGCGTATAATTTTTGCATATTCAATGCGCTGATTTTTAATTTTTAGGAGGAAGAAAAATGGATATAAAGTTCAAAAAAGTAAGGAACTGTCTTGTTGTTTATCCAACAGGTGAAATTGACCACCATTCATCAGAGGTATTAAAAAAAGAGATTGACCGCCATTGTGAAAGTACGCTGTCTAAAAATATTATTGTGGACTTTGGTAGGGTTAACTTTATGGATAGTTCAGGTATAGGCATGATAATAGGCCGCTACAAATACACACATTCAAAAGGAGGCAAAACAGTTGTAACTGGTGTAAGTGATAATTTGCGAAAAATATTTACGCTGTCTGGTCTTGGCAGAATAATAAGAATTTATCCTACAGTAGAAGATGCGGTAGAAAACATTTAGGAGGTAGGCTTTATGATATTTGATAATGAAATGATACTGCGTTTTAAAAGCAAAAGCCAGAATGAAGGCTTTGCAAGAATGACAGCAGCGGCTTTTTTGCTGGAACTTGACCCTACAATTACTGAAATATCAGATATTAAAACCGCTGTATCAGAAGCGGTTACAAATGCAATAATACACGGCTACGAGCGAAAGGACGGCATGGTTACAATGCACTGCGGTTATAGCGGTGCAAATATTTACATAGAAATTTTAGACAACGGCAAGGGTATAGAGGATATAGAAAAGGCTCGAGAGCCATTGTATACAACAAAGCCTCATGAGGAACGAAGTGGGCTTGGGTTTACAGTGATGGAAAGTTTTATGGACGAGGTTATTGTAGAATCTGCCCCAGATAAGGGTACAAAAATAGTGATGAGAAAAACACTTAAAAGCCTTTTGTGATGAGGTGAGTATATGGCAGACACAATGGAAACCGTAAGGCTGGCGCAGGAAGGTGACATGGATGCAAAAGGCCGACTGGTTAAGGAAAACAGCGGCCTTATATGGAGCATTGTGCGCAAATTTAACGGGCGTGGCGTGGAGATGGAGGATTTGTTTCAAATAGGTGCAATAGGGCTTATAAAGTGTATAAACAAGTTTGACACTTCCTTTAATGTGAAATTTAGCACATATGCAGTACCTATGATAATAGGCGAAATAAAACGATATTTGCGTGATGATGGAATGCTTAAAGTGAGCCGTTCTCTTAAAGAATTGGCACTAAAAGCAAAATTTATGCAACAGGCACTTTATTTGAAAAATGGTACTTATCCAACAATAAATCAGCTTGCAGAGGAGTTGAACGTAGAGCTTGACACACTTTTACCAGCCCTTGAAGCAACAAAAGATATCGACTCAATTTATGCAACGGTGTTTCAAAGTGATGGAAGTGAAACATATTTGTTGGACAGGCTTGCAGATAAAACCCGTGGAGACTATCTTTGTGAGGATAAGATAACAATGAAAGAGGTTATAAAGAATTTAAGCGCAAGGGAACAGCAGATAATAGCCCTTAGATATTTTGACGACAAAACCCAGACGCAAATTGCAAAAGCATTGGGCATATCACAGGTGCAGGTTTCTAGGCTGGAAAAAAAGATACTGGAAAGTATAAAAGCACAGCTGGTATAATTCCAGACAATAGGTGGTTTTAAAATTTTGTTTATTAATGCGCCTTTATATGCTATAATATACCATGATAAAATAGAGTAGTTATGCAAATTGAATTATGGGAAGGATTGTAGTATATGGCATATAAAAATATGGTTTCCGTTAGAGTGTGCGGAAAAACAATGACTCTATCGGGAAATGAATCCGTTGAATACATAACAAAGGTTGCAAATTATATTGAGGATAAGGCAGAGGAACTTAGAAGCAGTGAAAGCTCAAGAAACTTAAGCCCTAATTTGGTTTCGGTGCTTACATCAATAAATATTGCAGATGATTATTTTAAGGAAATTACAAAAAATCAAACACTTTTGGCAGAATTGGCAGCTGCGAAAAAAGATATACCCACTGAACCTGTTGTTGCAAAAACAGTTGCAGACAACCTTAGAGCATTACTTGATGGCATTAAGGCTGAGGGGGCAAAATTAAGAGAAGAGAACCAAACCATTAAGACAGAGCTAGAAAAAATAACAAGCGTTAAAAACGAACTTGATGCAAAGCTTAAAAATAGTGAGGATTCAGTAAGTGACCTAAAGGAAGAACTGAAACGGAAGGTTGCGGTTATTGACCAACTTACACTACTTGTGCAAAACAGAACTTTTGCAAATGCAGAAGAAAAGGTTACTGTTGTTGAACAAGAAATGGCTCAGGAGTTAGAACAAGAGAAGGTTATGCCTACGGCAATAGAGAACAAGACAGACGAAGTAAAAGTTGATGAAGCAAAAAATGAAGATGAAGCATTGATAGAAAAAAGTTTGCCCAGTGATGGTGCTGCTGTAGCTCAAAGCACTTTAGCACAAAGCCAAACGCAGAAAACAGAAAATTACAAGCAAATTAGCAAGAAAGATGAAAAAAAACGTCATAAACACCCTCACAGACGATAAATGAAATAGCAGAATGGTCTGCTGTTTTTTTACGCACAAGTTTACAGAGAACTTAAGTAAAATAGTGCAAATTGAGAAATACTATTTGGTAGGTATAGAAATTGAAGTAGAACCAGGGAGATACAATATGTCGGCTCGGTGTTCTTTAAAAGAGAGGAAGAAAATTATGCAGGAAATTAAAAAACCTGAGCTTTTGTCACCAGCAGGCTCTATGGAAAGTGTTAAAGCTGCAGTAAATAATGGCTGTAATGCGGTTTATCTTGGCGGTCAGCAGTTTAGTGCAAGGCAGTACGCAAGTAATTTTGATATTGAGGAATTAGAGGCGGCAATGGACTATTGCCATCTTAGAAATGTAAAGGTTTACGTTACAGTTAATACCATTTATAAAGATAAGGAAATGAAAGATTTGCTTAAATTTGTGGCAAAGCTGTACGAAATAGGTGCTGATGCACTTATTGTGCAGGATATTGGTGCGGCAGATTTAATTCATAAAAACTTTCCTAATTTCAAACTTCATGCAAGTACCCAGCTTACCAGCAATAATCTTGCTGATGTAAAAGCACTTGCGGACAAAGGATTTTGCAAGGTGGTTTTAAGCCGAGAACTTAATTTGGAAGAAATTAAAGCAATAACTGCAAATACAGATATTGAAATTGAAACCTTTATACATGGTGCACTTTGTGTATCATATTCTGGTCAGTGCATAATGAGTAGTATGCTTGGCGGACGAAGCGGAAACCGTGGACGTTGTGCCCAAACATGCCGATTGCCATATTCCCTTTACAACGATTACACAAAGGTTGAAGAAGGCCATTTACTTTGTCTTAAAGACATTGAAACGATAACAATTTTGCCTAAGCTTATTGAAGCTGGTATTTCTTCATTTAAAATTGAAGGAAGAATGAAGAACCCTGAATACGTATCGGGTGTAACAAAAATATACAGAAAATACATTGATATGTATTTTGTAAATCCTGAAACCTACAGGGTTGATGAAAAGGATATGAAAGTTCTTTTACAGCTTTTTAACCGAGGCGGTTTTACAGAAGGTTATTACAATAACCATTCTGGCAGTGAAATGATGAGTATTGAAAGACCAAAAAGCTGGGGCGTTAAGGTTGGTTTTATTGACTCTTATGATAAAAAATATGGACGTGCTTCTATACGTACAAGGGAACCGCTGATGCCAGGGGATGGTATTGAAGTATGGACACAAAAAGAGCCACATACAGGCACGAACATAAACAAAGCTTCACGTCCAGGTGAAACTATAAGCGTTATGGTGAAAGGTGATGTAAACAAAAATGATGCTGTATACAAAACCCATGACAAGGCACTTTATGATGACCTTAAAAAAAGCTACCAAAAAGATGAACGTACTAAAGAGATTTTTGGAAAGTTTACAATGTTCATTGGAAAACCAATGGAACTGACCCTTTGGGACAATGAGGGTAATAAGGTATCTGCAACAGGTGATGAGGTTCAGCAGGCACAAAATCAGCCTTTAAGCAAAGATAAAATTGAAACACAGCTTATGAAAACAGGCGGCACAGCATTTGAAATGACAAGCCTTGAAATTGTTGGCGATGACAATGTATACATGGGAATGAGTCAGTTAAATCAGCTAAGACGTGATGCGGTTTTGGCCCTTGAAGAAGCTATTGTTGCATCTGCTAAGCACAAGAATGCAGAGGTCACTGTAAAAGCCTTTGAAAACGACGAACAATTTGTATATGACAAAAAAATGAATGTTCTTGTAACAGATATTTTGCAGTTTAAGGCAGCAATCGCCAATGATGGTATCAACATACTTTATTTTGAACTTGGCGATGACTTTGAGGAAAGTTACAAAGAATGTATTGAAGAATGCCATGAAGTTGGAATTAAGCTGTTTGCCGCTGTTCCACGTGTGTATAGACAGTACAGCAAGAAAATATACGGAAGTTTTCTTGAAAAGCTTAAAAACAGTAATATCGACGGTTTTTTGGTACGTTCACTTGGTCAGCTTGAGGAATTTAAGGTGACAGAAAAGCCTGTAAATGTTGATTTTGGCTTAAATATATTCAACTCTGCTGATGTTGCGTTCTGGAAAGAGGCTGGGGCGGCAGAAATATGTATTTCACCAGAACTTAATTTGGCGGAGATCAATTCTATGGCAGATAAAAACTGCGAAATGCTGGGGTACGGATATCTTCCGTTAATGACAACACATCAATGTCCAGTTGGTGCTTTTGCTGGTAACAAAAAAGAGGGTATGTTCTGCGAACTTAAAAATAGTAGCGGAAACTACTATCTTAAAGACAGAAAGGGCGAAACATTTCCACTGTTTACAGATTGTAAGCAGTGTGTCTGTACAGTTCTTAATGGCAAGCCATTGTTTACCCTTAAGTTTTTTGATGAAATACTTGCATCCCCTACAGGCAGTATGCGCTTGATGTTTACAAAGGAAACCGCAAGTGAAACAGACAGAATTATAAAAGCCTATAAAGATTGTCTGAAAGATTGGGTAAACCCAAGTATGAGGGCAACAAGACTTATTACCGAAATGACTGAAAAGGGCAGTACAAAAGGTCACTATTTCAGAGGTATAGAATAGAAGTGATATAATGTTTGACTTATTTATTAAATTCAGCAGTTATTTATTTGTGCTTTATATTGTTTTGTTTTTGTACAATGGCATTGCACTGGCATTAGATTATGCGGGCCTTACAAAGCAAAGCCATATCCATGGGGTTTTTACGGGGCGCACACTTATTGTGCTTATGCACATAACTGCATTTTTAATACTTTCCTATAACCGAGAGACTTTCGCCTATAATAAAGAAATACTTATTATAGGCGCACTTGGGTTGGCGTTTATTATGGTGGTAAACTATTTAGCTAACTTAATTTACAAGGACAGTTGCCCGCTAATATGGAACTGCGTCTTTTTTTTATTGGATGTTGGCATTATTATGCTGCAGCGTCTTAACCCTGCCCTTGCTTTTAAACAGCTAATATGGATTATGCTGGGCTTTTTTATAGCTATGTGGATACCTGTTGTTTTAAAACTTATTCCTAGGTTTGAGGCTTTTGAGATGTTGTATATAGTTCTAAGTTTTGTGCTTATTCTTTCTACCCTTGTGCTGGGAAGAAAAGAGTATGGTTCCACAAACTGGATTTATATTGGCTCATTCAGCTTTCAGCCATCTGAAATTGTTAAGTTTCTTTTTGTATTTTATCTTGCCAGTGTTTTAAGAAAAAAGATAGATATAAAAGAACTTATGATAACAGGTGGTCTTTCAGCGGGGATAGTTGTGCTTTTGGTTTTCCAGAAAGATTTGGGAAGTGCCCTTATTTTCTTTCTTACATACATGACAATGCTTTATATAGCTACATCAAATGAGATATTATTTGTTGGCGGTGTTGGGGCGGCGTCTATAGCAAGCGTTGTTGCATACAAGCTTTTTAACCATGTACGCGTACGTGTTGCTGCATGGAAAAATCCATGGGCAGATGTGGACAGTGGAGGATACCAAATAGTTCAGTCCCTTTTTGCTATAGGCACAGGTGGATTTTTGGGCAGTGGCCTTACAAAGGGAATGCCACTTAGCATACCCGTAGTTAGCAAGGACTTTATATTTGCCGCAGTTTGTGAGGAATTTGGAACAATATTTGGTATTTGTATTGTTGGCATTTTTATTTTACTTTTTGCAAGGGGATTTGCCATTGCGTTTAACAGCAAAAGGCGTTATTACAGCCTTATAGCGGCAGGTTTTACGGCAATGATGGCTTTCCAAACCTTTCTTATTATTGGCGGTGTAATTAAGCTTATTCCGCTTACAGGTGTAACCCTTCCTTTTGTAAGCTACGGTGGAAGCTCGGTTGTAGTAAGTATACTTACAATAGGCATTTTGCAGTGGCTGTGCGGCTGGCAGCATACCCTTGATAAAGAGGAGGGCGCAGATAATGAATAGTAGCAAAAATAGCATAAAACGGATTTTTATATTAATAATTTTAATGTTTTTGCTTGTGATATTTTATTTGCTTAAAATAGTGGTGGCGGATAGCAAAACGATGATAACTAATTCCTACAATCCGCGTATTAACGCAACGGACAACTCAATTAAACGTGGTTCAATTAAGGATATTGATGGAACAGTTATGGCATACAGCGAAAAAAATGGAGATACTTACCAAAGAAAATATGTAGATGGCACATACACTGCTCATGTTCTTGGATACACAGGAGCAGGCAAGGCTGGAATTGAGGCAAATCAAAACTTTACACTTCAAAAGCTAGATAATGAAACTTTTCAGCGTGTGAATTCATTTTTAACTGGTAATGAGGTAGAAGGAAACAGCGTAGTGCTTACAGTAGACGATTATCTGCAAAAAATAGGCACAGATTTGTTGCGCACAAATAATGGTGCGGTGGTTGTGGTTGAAGTGAAAACTGGGCGCATATTGTGTATGACAAGCAAACCTAATTATGACCCTCAAACAGTGGCTGAAAATTGGGACGTTCTTAGGCAAAGTGAAGACAGTCCAATTTTAAATAGAGCCACTCAAGGAGTTTACACCCCGGGTTCTACCTTTAAAATAGTTACAGCGATTGCGGCAATGCGCAATATTACCGATATTGACAGCTTCACCTATACTTGTACAGGTGAGGATAATTTTCAAGATAAGGTGATACATTGCAACAACAATAAAGCCCACGGAGAGGTTAATCTTACATCTGCGTTTGCTCAAAGTTGCAATGTCTATTTTTCACAACTTGGCAAGAAGGTAGGGGCACAGAAATTGCGTGAAACTGCTGATAGTCTTGGGTTTAACCAAAGCTTTGATTTCGACCTTGATACAAGCAAATCTACGGTACAAATTAATGGCGATGCAACAGAAAGCGAATTGGTTGAAACATCTATTGGTCAGGGTAAAACCACAGTTACGCCGCTTTTTATGGCATCCCTTACAGCGGCAATTGCCAATGATGGGCTTATGATGCAACCTTATATTGTGGACCATGTTGAAAATTATAGCGGCAAAACAATTTCTACTAATATCCCTAAAACAGAGGGGAATATTATTTCAGCAAATGAAGCAAAAAAACTTAAAGAAATGATGGTGGAAGTTATAAACAGCGGAACTGGATTTAATGCTAACAGCGAATATTTTCAGGTTGCAGGCAAAACAGGTACAGCTGAAAACCCTAATGGTGCTGACCATTTATGGTTTGTAGGCTTTGCACCAGCTGGGGATCCTGAATATGCGGTTGCTGTAGTGCTTGAAAACGGTGATGGAAGCATGAATGCAAGTGTTATTGCAAGAAAGATGCTCTATAATGCAATAAACCGAGAAGAAAATCAATAAAATATGATTTTTTAAGCAGACTATAATTAGTCTGCTTTTTTCTTAGGAGGTTTTTATGCTAATTCAGCTTGCTCTTGCGCCTGTTTTGTTGTTTTTATTTTTTATGTTTATAAAGGATAGATACGAAAAAGAGCCAATAATTTTGCTTTTTGTTGGTACATTATATGGTTTTTATTTGGCAGCACCTGTGCTTGCAATTGATGAACTTTTAATGGGTATGAAAATTGGAGAAAAATATCCAGTGCTGTTTTCAGCATTTATTACATCTGCCGCCAACGAAGAGGGGATTAAGCTATTGTTTTTGGCATTTTTGATGCATAAAAACAGAGAGTTTAATGAGCCTGTGGATGGCATTGTATACAGTGTTTTTATAGCCCTTGGTTTTGCAGGTGCAGAAAATATTATTTATGTTTTAAGCCCAACGCTTGGGGGCGTTGGAACAGCCTTACAACGTGCAATTTTTTCTGTACCTGGACATGGACTTTTTGCTATTGCGATGGGCTATTATTTTGCTTACTGGCATTATTATAAAAAAGGCACAAAATATCTTTTTCTTTCATTTTTCGTTCCATGGTTGTTACATGGACTATATAATTTTATTCTTCTTGTTGATGTAAGCTGGTATTTATTTATTTTTATTCCATATCAAATACTGCTATGGACGGGGGGGATTTTAAAAATTAATACTATGCTTAAAGCTTCTCCATTTATGTTCTTGAAAAAACAGTAAAAAAGAGTTATACTTATTTCAATGGACAATTAAAATTGAAATACGGAGGGCTTAAATGTGATAGAAGCAGTGAGTTGCGGCGGCATAGTAATTCACAAATGGAAAATACTGCTTCTCTACAAAAATCAAAATGGCAAATATATGGGTTGGGTACTTCCAAAAGGAACAGTTGAGGATGGGGAAAATCATAGCCAGACGGCATTAAGGGAGGTTAACGAGGAAACAGGCTCTGTTGCTGAAATAATTAAATATGTAGGGAAAACCCAGTACAATTTCCGTGGTGATGAGGATATGGTTAACAAAACGGTGCATTGGTACCTTATGGAAACCGATTCCTTCTATAACAAACCGCAAAGTGAAGAGTTTTTTGCTGATGCAGGGTTTTACAAGTTTCATGAGGCTTACCATCTGCTTAAATTTAACGATGAAAGGCAGATTTTAAAAAAAGCGTATCAGGAGTATAGTGAGCTTAACAGAAATGGATTTTTTAACAAAAAGAATTTTTTCAAAAGTTATAGCTAATAATAATCTTCAGGAGGTGTTTTAATGAAAAATTTTAGTATTGATGAATTAAAAACTTTGTTAGCAGATGTTAAGAATGCGGACAATAAGAAAACTCTTTATATTATTCTTGGTGTTTTTGTTACATTGTTGGCCATTACAGTTGGACTTGTTGCTTTACTTGTAAAAAAACATTGTGTGTGTTGCGATTGTGATGACATGTACGATGAATGGGACGACGAAGAGGATGAAGAATTCTTTGAAGACGACTTTGAAACAGAAAAAAAATAATAAAAAAATCAAGAGGTGGGCGTTGCTCACCTTTTTTATATAATTAAGTTTTTTGTTGCCAAAATATTGAAGCGGTGCTATAATATATGGCTGTAGAGTAACTTATTGGCAGTTAGTGTGTTGCTTTATAAAAATTAATTATTATATGCTGGTGTGGCTCAATGGTAGAGCACTTCACTCGTAATGAAGGGGTTGCGGGTTCGATTCCCGCCACCAGCTCCACAAAATGAAAGCAACATTCGGGTTTAGAACCTGCATGTTGCTTTTTCTTTCTATCTGGTATAGATTAGTTAAGATTATGGTTAGAGAATTATTCCAGGTCAAGCGTTAAAAAAGGCAACTTGTGCTGAATTCACAAACGGTTTTAAGAGGAAATAGCACAGAGCGAAGCTGCTGCCTATGGGTTAAGTATATAAAATGAAGGGATTGCCATGAAGATAAATAAAATATCAATGATTTTCAAAAAGGCACTATTGTCGGCAGTAATGACAATAATTTCTTTTGTGCTATTTATAGGAGTATATTTGTTGGTGACTGTAAAATCAATTGAGCCGTATTATTTAGAGGGGTTACTATTCGCCATACCATTTGTTTGTTTTGGAATAATCACTTTTTTCACTGTAATAGAAAAATTGAAAACTGTTACTTCCTTTGTAATTACATGCATTTTAATTATTGTGTTAGGCTTTGCATCGGTACTTGCGTTTTGTTTTATGGCTTTTGACGCAGCAACAACCGTAACAACGGACATAGGTAAATATGAAAGAGTTTTGAAACTGACAGGCTACCCCAACAATGCATTAATAAAGTGTTTTCCAGATAAAATCCCCAGCAATGCAAAAAATATTATATTCAGTTATAATCCAGCTGTTTTGCAAGGTGGAGAAAATTTTGACTTAAAATTTGAAACGGATTCGGATTCCATTAAAAATTATATTGACGAATTTTCACAGCAAGCAAAGTGGATTGGTAAATCTATTGATAGCGAAGCTGAAAAAAATGGTATAATTTCAAGTGCATTTACTACTGTGGGTTATACTAATCTGCCGGAAGATTTTACAATTTATCTCATTGACAGCAAGCCTTATTATACGGACGATTGGAATCATGGAGAGCTAAGCGTTGCTGCTATCAGCGAACAAAGAAACGAGATAATATTTCTTGCAGAAGATTGGTAAGCAACTATTGAATATGAGTATTCCACGCAGTAGTGGTGTAATGAGAGGTGGCAAGAATGAAATCTAAATGGTTTAGAAAATTGAAAATCATATGCTTATCGATTATTTTGTTGGTTGTAGTTGGTTTGATTTTTCCAACATGGACTTCAAAAATTGAAGGTGCCAATAGCATAAGTGAACTAAAACAGGTAGAAATAAATGGAACAAATCATGAAATGATGATAAGGGGAAAGGATATGAACAATCCTATTATCATTTTTGTTCACGGTGGTCCTGGATGCTCTGAAATACCCTATGTGACGAAATATCAGGATTTGTTGGAAAATGATTTTACCATTGTTCAATATGACCAAAGAGCCAGTGGAAAATCTTATCATTTTTTTGAAGACTATTCTAATCTTTCAACGGATGTATTGGTTGATGACTTGTTGACCGTAACTGATTATATATCTGACCGCTTTAAAAAGGAAAAAGTAATATTGGTTGGCCATTCCTTTGGGACGTATATTGCCACCTTAGCGGCCCATGAGGCACCTGAAAAATACCAAGCTTACATCGGAATAGGACAGATGGCAGATACCTATCAGGCAGAATTAGATAGCTTGAATTATTGTATTGCTGAGGCTAAGAAAAGTGCTAATGCTGTTGACTATGAATACCTGCAAGGATTACTAACACAAATGGAGAATGGTGAAATTTCGGTTACGCCACGTTATTATGTGAGAAAATACGGTGGTGCGGCGAGGCTTATTGATGATAATATGGACTATTTGACAGGTTTTCTCTTTGGAAGCGAGTACAATTTGCTGGATGTGATACGATATAGCTGTGGAGTAGCTTTTTGCCAGGATATTTTAATACTTCAAGCTTTTGATAAACCCCTAACTGAAAGGGTGACAACCCTTGATTTGCCTTTTTATTTCATTATGGGGAAATATGATTATATGACTTCCACATCTGCCGCAAGAAATTATTTTGATGTGATTCGTGCAAATGCAGGTAAGGATTTTATAGTTTATGAAAACAGTGCACACTATCCACAGTTTGAGAATAGAGAAAAATTCCACCAATGGATGTTTGATAATTTCGCAAAATGAGTAACCGTGAAATCATTTACTAGGACCAGTGGAAACCACTAAAATGAACAGAAGGTTAAACTTCTGATTAATAATGAATACTGTAGTTTCAATTGAAGAACAAGGCAAGAAAACAAGAAATTAATGGGTGCTAATATGCTAACAATTTTTGAAAGCAGGTAATTAATAATGGAAACAGATATAAGAGGTTTAAATTCTAATCAGTTAAAGGTAATTGCCATAATAGCAATGACCATAGACCACCTTACCAGTGTGATTTTTCCAAACTATCCAACAAACCCAATAATTCTTGTATTACATATTATTGGCAGACTTACGGCACCCATAATGTGGTTCTTTATAGCCGAAGGTTATCATTATACACACAATTTAAAGGAATATGCGTTTCGCTTGTTTGCGTTTGCTATAGTATCTCATTTTGCTTATAATTTTGCATTTGGTATACCGTTTATTCCATTTCAGACATCAGTTTTCAATCAAACAAGCGTTATTTGGCCGTTGGCGTGGGGATTGGTTGCGTTAGCAGTTTCTGAAAGTGAAAACCCTAAATTGAAGCAACCCATTCAATCTATAATTATAATAGCAATCGCTTTGATTACATTTTGTGCGGATTGGAGCAGCATTGCTGTATTAGCAATAATAGCAATAGGAAATAACAGAGGCGATTTTAAAAAGCAGATGACAGGTATGTTTAAATGTGTTGCCATGTATGCAACGGTTTATTTCTTGTTTATTAATAAGATATATGGCATTTTACAGTTGTTTGTAATTTTAAGTATTCCGTTGTTAAAAATGTACAATGGCGAACGTGGAAACTGGAAAGGTATGAAATGGTTTTTCTATGCATATTATCCATTGCATCTTACTATTTGCGGAATTATAAGAATATTACTATATGGCAATATAGGAGTTATGATTGGTGGTTAATCAATTAAAGATTTAGACAGTTGTACTAAACAGGAAAGAAAGTGCAGTTAAAATTATTTTTGCGGTTAATTAACTTTACATAAAAATGAACCGAGAAAGGAGGAGTTTTAGTTATGAATAATAAAAAATTACTTGGCACATGGAGGGCGCTACCTCTGTGAAAGATGGAGGAAATCATGAAAAAATGTAGTTTACTAATTGAGAATATACCTGCAATTTTGTGGGGCGAAGACAGTTCAAAGTTGTTCGTGGCAGTGCATGGTAATATGTCCAATAAATCGGACGCAACAATTTCTATACTTGCTGATGAAGCAACTGCGTTAGGTTACCAGGTGCTTAGCTTTGATTTGCCAAAACATGGGGACAGAAAAGAGGAACCTACACTTTGTAAGGTTCAAAACTGCGTAAGCGACCTTGAAAAAATCATGGACTTTGCACAATCAAGGGCTACGGATATTAGCTTATTCGCTTGCAGTATGGGAGCATATTTCAGCTTGCTTGCATATAAGAAAATTATCTTACAGCAAAGTTTGCTGCTTTCGCCTGTAGTTAACATGAACCATATAATTAATAATATGATGACATGGTTTAATGTTAGTGAGGAACGATTAAAGGTTGAACAGGAAATAGCTACACCTATTGGAGAAACTTTATATTGGGATTATTATTGCTATGTTAAAGAAAATCCTATTGCTATTTGGGATAGTCCTACTGAAATTCTTTATGGGGAAACGGACAATCTTTGTGAATTTGATTTTGTATCTTCCTTTGCAAAGAAATTTAATTGTGGGTTAGAAGTAATGGAAAATGGCGAGCATTACTTTCACACACCAGAACAACTGAACTTTTTTAGACAATGGGTAAAAAGTCATCTATACAAATTATGAGCTTTTGCAGAAAAAAGCATGTATTTATATTAAGCAATAATGACATGATGTAGTTTGACCAAAAAAGTCGATCATTTGAAGGCGGTCGACTTTTTCACTATTTTATGGTATAATATAAGCATAATTTGTTTACAAAAGATTTAGTAGGACATTTTGTGCAAAGGTGAGCTGCCTGCTTGCCATGTAAAAGGCCTGTGAATTTACAGGCAAAGGAGCTGGTAGATTGCAACAGGAAAAGGAAATTAATGTTGGAATTGGGTTTGCAACGGGGCGCAAAAGTTTTCAGAGAATATTAAAAACCAATATCTATAATTGGCGGGAAAGTGGTTTGACAAAAGAAAAAAACATACGGTTACACCTTTTGGCTGCATATGATTTGAAATATTCTAACACAAAATCTACGGACTATACCAATGTAAGCGAGCGTCTGCTGGACATGATTGACAGCACATACTTTATTGGGAAAACGGCAATTCAAGCAGAAATTGACTACTTAGTTAAGGAAAAGGTTATAGATGAGGCAGAAGGCCGATTGATTTTTGGTAGCGGATATGCAGCCAAACGCAATATAGTACTGTATACTGCAATAAAGAACAATATGGATTATCTTGTGTTTTTGGATGATGACGAATATCCAATGGCTGTTACTAATACTCGCTCATCTGCTATATGGGGTGGTCAGCATGTTCTGGCAACCCATTTGAAGAACATCCAGCAGGCAGATATCACGAATGGACATCACTGTGGGTATGTCTCACCAATTCCGTATATTGAGTTTAACGACATTATGACGGAACAAGATTTTCGCTTATTTATTGAGTCAATAAGCAACGATATTGTTAATTGGGAAACTGTGCACTCGGTGATGATAAATGGTGGTGTCACATATGCAGATACGAAAATTTTAGTGAGTGATGAAGCAGAAGAAGTGCAGGAGGTAAACCATACAAAGTTTATATCTGGCGCTAACTTATGTATAAATTTAACCAGACCAGAAAGAGTTAGTCCGTTTTACAACCCGCCTGGAGCTCGTGGAGAGGATACTTTTTTGAGTACCTGTTTAAGTCAGCGAAAAGTTTTGCGTGTACCATGTTATACTTTTCATGACGGTTTTTCAACCTATCATCATCTGATGGATGGTGTGCTACCAATTAAGCTCAAGTATATTCAAGCGGATTCAGAATCCATCACTACACGCTTTTATTCTGCTTGTATTGGCTGGATTCGATATAAGCCTCTTTTGCTCTATATTACACAACCAGAACAATATGAAGAGAAAATTGATGAGATGCGCCAAAATCTTGTTGCAACTCTTCCCAAATTATGCGCATATTTTGGTCGTGATGATTTCATGAATATTGCTAAAGAGCTGGAGCACTACAATAAAAACGTAAAAAAACATTATCAGCAATATATTGAAACCCAGAAAATATGGACAAGAATTTGCGGATTTCTCGCAGATAGGCATCCTAGCCCAAAATTAAAATAAGTATGTTGGGCATGATATACACTGCATCTAAATCAAGTTAATAAGACATGGTAGACAAGCCTATTTTTTACATTAGTTAAAATGGGTTTGTCTTTTTTATATGATAAAATAGGTACTAAAGTGGATTGATTTTGAAATTTATAACTCTGTTTTTTTGTATACTTTCTAAAAAAAAATTGCATATTTTTTAAAATGTGCTTGCTTTTATACAATTAACCCTTTATCATAGAGGTCGTATTTACCTAAGGAAACATTAATTACATTAAATCGGTGTTTACCAAAAAAGAAGGTGTTTCTTTTGAATGAAAATCATTATATGATGTGGTTATTTCGTAGTTTGGGTATGAATTTACGCAAAACTTATATTTTGTTAGAGCATTTTGGCAGTGCAATGGAAATATGGAATGCCAATGAGAAAATGCTTTTGCAGATAAGTGGGGTTACCCCGCAAACAGTATATGCATTAAGCGACGGTAAGACGCTGGTTGCGGATTGGATAAGTGAACTTGATGCCCTTGACCTTAGGTATATATCTATAAATGACAGATGTTATCCACATTTGTTAAGAGAGATAGCAGACCCTCCCGTAGGACTATACATAAAAGGCCAGCTTCCTGATAATGATTGTGTTATGGTTAGCGTTATTGGGGCAAGACGGTGTACAGATTACGGCAGAAATATGGCCTTTAAGCTTTCCAAAGATTTGGCAAAAGATGGCGTAATTACAGTAAGTGGTATGGCTCGTGGCATAGATTCTATGGGACACAAAGGCACTTTGGAGGCAAATGGTAAAACGATTGCTGTTTTAGGCTTTGGTCATAAAAATTGCTATCCACCGGAAAACAAAAGCCTTATGGAAGAAATCGGAAAAACGGGGTGTCTGATAAGTGAATACCCACCAGACACAGAAGCAACACGATATAACTTTCCTCAACGTAACAGAATTATTGCAGGTATTTCACAAGGACTTATTGTGGTTGAGGCAGGCAAAAAAAGCGGAACACTTATCACTGTGGATTTTGCCCTGGATGATGGAAGAACAGTTATGACTTTGCCTGCAAACATAACAAGTAAAGCAAGTGAGGGTACGAATGAACTTATTAAACAGGGTTGCCCTATAGTGACGTGTGCTGAGGACGTGCTTTTTGAACTTGGAATTGAAAAGATGAAGAAACAACAGAAAAACGAAGAAAAGCTGGATTTTGATTTATCTGATGAAGAAAAAAAGATTTATGGACTGATTGGCAGTGAAGCAGTTACGTTGGAGCATATTACAAAAATGCTTAAAATGCCAGTACAGGACATACAATATATACTGACAATGCTTGAACTTGGGGCAGCAATACAAAAACTGCCTGGAGATAAATATATTAGATGCTTATAGATACCAGCGATTATAGAGGTGTGAAGATGGCAAAAAAAACAGTTACAGCAGAATCACCTGCCAAGGCAAAAACAACTAAAAATTTAGTTATAGTAGAATCACCAGCTAAGGCTAAGACCATTAAAAAATTTCTTGGCAGTAATTACAAAATAGAGGCATCAATGGGACATATACGAGATTTACCAAAAAGTCAGCTTGGTGTTGATATTGAAAATGACTTTGAACCTAAATACATTACAATACGTGGGAAAGGTGACTTGTTAGCAAAGCTTAGAAAAGAAATTAAAACTGCAGATAAAATTTATCTCGCAACTGACCCTGACCGTGAGGGAGAGGCAATAAGCTGGCATTTAATGCATGCACTTAAACTAGAGGACGTTAATTACAGCAGAATAACCTTTAATGAAATTACAAAAACTGCTGTAAAAAGGTCTATTAAAGAAGCAAGAGAAATTGATATGGATTTGGTAGACGCACAGCAGGCAAGGCGTATATTAGACCGAGTTGTGGGCTACTCTATAAGCAGACTTTTGTGGAATAAAGTTAAAAAAGGTCTTAGCGCAGGGCGTGTGCAGTCGGTTACATTAAGGCTTATATGTGACCGTGAAGAGGAAATTGATGGATTTATTCCAGAAGAGTATTGGACGATTGATGCCAACCTTGTAGGTAGGGGCAAAGCAGAATTTGCAGCAAAATTTTACGGTATAGAAGGTAAGAAGACAGAGCTTAAAGCTGAAGAAGAAGTTATGGAAATAGTTAAAGCTGTTGAAAAAGCGGAGTTCAAGGTTTCTGAGATTAAAAAGGGCACAAGAACGAAAAAACCCCTTCCTCCATTTATAACAAGTACATTACAGCAGGAAGCTAGTAAATATCTTAACCTTACTGCACAAAAAACAATGATGATTGCCCAACAGCTTTATGAAGGTGTGGATATTAAAGGCGAGGGTACAATGGGTCTTGTTTCATATATCCGTACCGATTCTGTAAGAATTTCGGATGATGCTTATAATGATATCAAAAGCTTTGTAAGCGAAAATTATGGCGATGAGTTTAACAGTAGGGAGAGAATAATTTATAAATCCAGAAATAAGGCTCAGGATGCCCATGAGGCAATAAGGCCAACCTATATTGATAAAACTCCAGACAGCATTAAAGGGTCACTATCTCGTGAACAATATAAGCTTTATAAACTTATTTGGGAAAGAGCTGTTGCAAGCCAGATGGCTTCGGCAGAGTATGAAACACAGCACATCAGCATTTTTGCAGACAAATATACGTTTAAATCAACGGGTTCGGTGTTGAAATTTAAGGGTTTTCTTGAAGTTTATGACAAGGTGGAGGAAGAAAATGAAAGCAACAGAATGCCTTCACTTAACGAGGGAGAGGTTGTAACCGTTAAAGAAATAGAACCATTGCAGCACTTTACGCAACCACCTGCAAGGTTTACAGATGCTTCACTGATTAAAATGCTAGAGGAAATAGGTGTAGGCCGACCTAGTACCTATGCACCTACTATTGCAACTATACTTGCCCGCAACTATGTGATAAAAGAAAAGAAAATGTTTTATCCTACAGAACTTGGTGAGGTTGTTAACGACATAATGAAGAATTATTTCACTAACATTGTTAACATAGACTTTACTGCGCAAATGGAAGATGATCTTGACTGCGTGGAAGAAGGCAGTATTGAATGGAAAGACATTATACGCCGTTTTTACCCTGTGTTCGAGCATGATATGAAAAATGCCGAGGACAGGCTAAGTAAAATAGAGATTAAAGATGAAGTGACAGATGTAATATGTGAGAAATGCGGACGTAATATGGTTATTAAATATGGGCGCTATGGCAAGTTTCTTGCATGTCCTGGGTTTCCAGAATGCTCCAATGCAAAGCCGTTCTTTGAGGATGCAGGGGTATCTTGCCCTGAATGTGGGGGAAAGGTACTTATAAAGAAAACCAAAAAAGGTAGAAAATATTACGGTTGTGAGCACAATCCCGATGACTGTACTTTTGTAAGCTGGAACAAACCGGTTGAAGAAAAATGTCCGCAGTGTGGCAGCTATATGGTAGAAAAAGGTACTAAAAATACGAAAATTGTTTGCAGCAACGAAAAATGTGGTTTTGCAAAGGAAAAAACTCAGAAAGAGTAGAAAAATTACTATATCAAAAACAGAACGATAGGATATTTTTATAACAAAAAACGGGTGTTTTTAGCCAAAATAGAAAAAAGTGGTGGAATTTTTCACTACTTTTTTATTTTAAATAGTTTACTTCATAATTTTGAATAGATAAAAAAATACTTAATACTTTAACAAAACACATAAAAAAGCCGTGAAATGACATACTAACACATTACATATAATATTAAATTTGTGAAAATATTGGCATGTTTGACGGTTTTTTCAATATTTTCAAAATTGTTATTTGTTTAATATATATCAATTGTTGAAAAAATAGGTTGCACGAAATATAATTAACTGATGAAATAATTTACCACAAATTATAAATTATAAATAACACACTTCTGATTGGAGGATTTATCGTGAAAAAAGCAGGCATTATTGGTGCAGGTCAAATGGGAATGGATATTGCTCAGTTATTTGCAAAGGCAGGAATTGAAGTTGTGGTTAGAGATATGACCGATGAGATACTTGCGAGCAGTATGCAGAAACTTAGCAAAGGTCTTGATAAGCTGGTTGCAAAGGGAAAAATGACTGAAGAGGCAAAAGGTGAAATTGTTTCAAAGTTTGTTACCACAACAGCTATTACCGACCTTAAAGACTGTGACATAGTCATTGAAGCTATCGTAGAAAATGTAAATGTTAAAAAATCTGTATTTAAAGAGCTTGATGAAACCTGTGATGCAAAAACAATTTTTGCCACAAACACATCTTCAATATCCATTACAGAAATTGCTTCTGCTACAAAGCGTGCAGATAAATTTATAGGTATGCATTACTTTAACCCTGCAACAGTTATGAAACTGGTTGAGGTAATAAGAGGGTATGAAACTTCAGATGAAACATTTAGCACCGTATTTGAACTTTCAAAAACATTGGGAAAAGACCCAATCGAAGTAAATGAGGGACCGGGATTTGTTGTTAACAGACTTCTTATTCCTATGATTAACGAGGCAATCTTTACCCTTTCAGAAGGGATTGCAAGCGTTGAGGATATTGATAAAGCTATGAAGCTTGGAGCAAATCACCCTATGGGACCGTTAGCACTTTCAGACCTTATTGGCAATGACACAATTTTACATATTATGGACGTTATGGTTGCTGAAACAGGGGATGATAAATATAGGCCAGCACCACTTTTAAAGAAAATGGTAAGAGCTGGTAAGCTTGGCAGAAAAGTAGGCATTGGATTCTATGACTACAGCAAATAAAATAAAGGCAATTTAGAAAATGCAGATTATGATAGCAATTTTCAAATTGGGGAGGAAATTGATATGACAATTTACAAAGAAATATTATGTGAGAAACAAGGTGAAATTTGTTTAATTAAAATAAATAAGCCCAAGGTGCTTAATGCACTTACACCTTCTATATTTGTTGAGCTTAACTATGCACTTGACGATATTGAAGCAGATGATGAAGTTCGTGTAGTGATTATTACAGGAGAGGGAAGAGCGTTTGCAGCGGGTGCAGATATATCTTATATGAAAGATTTAGATGCGCAGGGTGCTAAAGAATTTGCAAAGCATATTACTTCTGTTTTAAGAAGAATGGAATCCCTTGACAAAGTTTTTATTGCAGCGGTAAACGGTTATGCTTTAGGCGGCGGCTGTGAGCTTGCAATGGCGTGTGACCTTAGAATTGCCGATAAACACACACAATTTGGTCTTCCAGAAACAAGCCTTGGTGTTATCCCTGGTTTTTCGGGAACTCAGCGTTTAACACGTCTTGTTGGTCTTACACGTGCAAAGGAAATGGTACTAACTGCCGAAAAAATAAATGCCGAAGAAGCATACAGAATTGGCCTTGTAAATAAAATTGCCGATGACGGGATGATTATGGAAGAAGCATACAAAATGGCCAACAAAATCATTAAAAACGCTTCCCTTGCTGTTTCTTATGGCAAAGAGGCAATTAACAGAGGTATTCAGCTTGATATGGACAGTGCTATAGATTATGAAAAAAATCTTTTTGGCCTTTGCTTTGCAACAGCAGACCAGAAGGAAGGCATGACAGCCTTTGTTGAAAAAAGAACACCACACTTTATAAATAGATAAACAAAATACATTTCGGAGGTAATTAAAAATGAAGGAAGTAGTTATTGCAAGTGCGGTTAGAACACCTATTGGTACATTAAGCGGTGCATTTACAGATGTTTCAGCAGCAGACTTAGCAACTGTTGCAATTAAAGAGGCTTTAAACAGAGCAAATATTAAACCAGATGATGTTGATGAAACATTACTTGGCTGTGTACTTCAGGCAGGTCTATATCAGGGGGTTGCTCGTCAGGCGGCAGTTAATGCAGGCATTCCAGTTGAAAAACCAGCCCTTGCAATCAATATGATTTGCGGTTCTGGTCTTCGCTCGGTAGCTATGGCAAGCCAGGCAATTATGTGTGGCGATGCAGACGTTATTATTTGCGGTGGTACAGAAAACATGACACAGGCTCCTTATGTGCTTGAAAAAGCCCGTGGTGGATACAGAATGAATGATGGAAAATTAGTTGACTCAATGGTAAGAGATGCACTTACAGATGCATTCCACAAATACCACATGGGTATTACAGCAGAAAACGTTGCTGAAAAATATGGTGTAACAAGAGAAATGCAGGATGAATTTGCTTTAAGAAGCCAAACAAGGGCAGAGGAGGCACAAAAATCCGGAAGATTTAAAGATGAAATCGTTCCCGTAACAGTTAAAAAAAGAAAAGGCGAAATAATTGTAACAGAAGACGAACATCCAAAACATGGTTCAACAATAGAAAAACTTCAGAAGCTTAAACCAGCGTTTAAAGATGGTGGAACAGTAACAGCAGGTAATGCATCTGGTATTAACGATGGGGCTGCTATTCTTATTGTTATGAGTGCTGAAAAAGCTAAAGAACTTGGTGTAAAACCACTAGCAAAAATTAAATCCTACGCTTCGGCAGGTGTAGACCCAAGCATTATGGGTGTTGGTCCAATTTATGCTTGCCAGAAAGCACTTGATAAAGCTGATCTTAAGATTGAAGACATTGACCTTATTGAGAGCAACGAGGCTTTTGCTGCACAGAGTATTGCAGTAGCAAAAACTCTTGGCTTTGATATGGAAAAAGTAAATGTAAATGGTGGTGCAATTGCCCTTGGACACCCTGTAGGTGCATCAGGCGCACGTATTCTTGTAACACTTCTTTACGAAATGATGAAAAGAGAATCAAAATACGGTTTGGCAACACTTTGCATTGGCGGTGGCATGGGCACAACTGTAATAGTTGAAATGTAATTAAAACATTAGAAGAATTGATTGAATTTATGAACTTTGGTTATTTGAACAATTCCTAAAGTTTATCCAAAGAAAAGTGGGGCAGAGCATGATTCTGCCTCATTTTCGTATAAAAAATTTAAAATATAGCATTAAAAACTATTGTTATAAGCAATAAACTGTGATATAATGTCAAGCGTTACTGAAAACACACCCATTACGGTATGCAATGCAGGTGCCATTTTACCAATGGTCGTATTGTTAAAGTAATGGGGAGGATTAACCAAATAGGAGGAAATACGATGAGCGTTATTTCAATGAAACAGTTATTAGAAGCAGGTGTACACTTTGGACACCAGACAAGAAGATGGAACCCTAAAATGGCTCCTTATATCTTCGCAGAAAGAAATGGTATCTACATTATTGACCTTCAGAAAACAGTTAAGAAGGTAGACGAAGCTTACTACGCAGTATCTGATGCTATTGCAAACGGCGGCGAAATTCTTTTTGTTGGTACAAAAAAACAGGCTCAGGATTCAATTAAAGAAGAAGCGTTAAGATGTGGAATGTACTTTGTTAACCAGAGATGGTTAGGCGGTATGCTTACAAACTTTGAAACAATTAAAACAAGAATTGCAAGACTTAAAACACTTGAAAAAATGCAGGAAGACGGCGTTTTTGAAGTATTACCAAAAAAGGAAGTTGCAAACTTACTTCACGAGATGGAGAAGCTTGAAAAGAACCTTGGCGGTATTAAAGAAATGAAAAAAGTTCCAGAGGTTATGTTTGTTGTAGACCCAAGAAAAGAAAGAATCGCTATTCAGGAAGCACATACACTTGGTATTCCTGTAGTTGCTATTGTTGATACAAACTGTGACCCAGAGGAAGTTGATTATGTTATTCCTGGTAATGACGATGCTATCCGTGCCGTTAAACTTATTGCAGGCAAAATGGCGGATGCTGTTATTGAAGCAAGACAGGGCGAACAGGAAGAAGTACCGACACAAACAACAGAAGCTTAATTTAAAAGAATTGATTTGTAAACTGCATATTATGCAATGTGTGGTAATACATGTTGATATTTATATTTGTAATTCATCAGCTTCAGCCTACGGTTTAGGGGCTGGAGCTGATTTTATTTTGCGAAATTATTAGATATTTAAAATACAGGAGGATAAAAAATTATGGCTATTACTGCTGCAATGGTTAAAGAATTAAGAGAAGCTACAGGCGTTGGTATGCTTGACTGTAAGAAAGCTTTAGCGGAAACCGATGGCAACATGGAGGCTGCTGTTGAGTATTTAAGAGAAAAAGGTTTGGCTGCTTCTCAGAAAAAAGCAGGCCGTATTGCGGCTGAAGGCGTTGTTACTGCATTTGTTGCAGATGACAACAAAGCAGGCGTTTTGGTTGAAGTTAACTCGGAAACAGACTTCGTAGCGAAGAATCCTATTTTCCAAGAATATGTAGGACAGGTTGCACAGCAGGTTATGGAATCAACTGCTGTTGATGCAGAAGCCTTACTTACAGAAACATGGAAATTTGATGCAAGCGTAACTGTAGCTGAAGCACTTAGCCAAAAAATTGCTGTAATTGGCGAAAACTTAAAAATTAGACGTTTTGAAAAATTTGAAAAAGCTCAGAGTAGTAAGATTGTATCTTATGTTCATGGTGCGGGTAGAATTGGTGTTTTAATTGAACTTGCATGCGCAAATGAAGCTGATGAGTTGGTTGAACTTGGCAAGAACCTTGCAATGCAGATTGCAGCTTTAAATCCAAAATTTGTTGCATCTGAAAATGTGCCTCAAGAATTTGTGGAACATGAAAAAGAAATTCTTACAAAGCAGGCTTTGGAAGACCCTAAAAATGCCAATAAGCCAGAAAATATTGTTGAAAAAATGATTGTTGGCAGACTTGCTAAAGAATTAAAAGAGTTCTGTCTTATTGAACAGGCATATGTTAAAGATACAGATATGACTGTTAAACAGTATATTGAATCTGTAGCTAAAGCCGTAGGTGCACCTATTTCTATTGCACGCTTTGTTCGTTTTGAAACAGGCGAAGGTATTGAGAAAAAAGAAGAGAATTTTGCTGATGAAGTAGCAAAGGCAATGCAATAATTTACGCTAAATGTTGAAGCTTTGTTTTCAATATTTTAGTAATTAAGAGCTCAGGAAGGGCTGTACGCTAGTGGGTTATTAAACCTGCTAGTGGTTCAGTCCTTTTTTATTTGCAAAATAGTAAATAGTTATGGGTTTGATTTGTAAAGCAGAAAGAGTTTTACCCCAATAATTAAAAGCATGTAATCGACAAAAATTATGTATAAACATAAAGCCATTGATTATTTTTCTACTAAATGGTATCATTTACAGTATATGGTTAAGTGGGATAACTTTATATAAATGCTAAACAATTCGTAAATCTATTAGATATAAATAAGTAGTTTGAAAAATATATACCGGTGTCGAAGCTGTCAAACAAGAAATACATTTTAACCGTTTTATTGACGGATTTTTAAGAATTACATCTTATAATAAGAAATTTAAAGATGGAGATTTGGAGGATAATTTATGGCAGAGAAAAAGACAATTTTAGTGGTTGAAGAAAATGCAACTAACAGAAAAATACTCTGCAAAATTTTGGCTGATAAATATGAAGTGCTGGGTACAGAAAGTGGAGACCAGGCTTTTGAAATATTAAGAGAAAAGCAAAAAGATATTTCTTTGGTTTTGTTTGATATTGTTGCGTCTGTTATTGATGGATGCACTTTTTTGAGGAAATGCAAAAGCATTCCGATGTTGGCAACTATTCCTGTTGTTGTTATTGCCCAAAAGAATAGTGAAGTTGATTTACTTAAAGCCCTTTCAAGTGGAGCTGCTGATTTTTTTATAAAACCCTATAAGCCAGAAATTATTAAATACCTTGTGGCTAATATTATAAATTTGCATGAAACAACTACAGTTGTTAATAATTTTGAAAATGATGTATTAACGGGTATATATACAAAGGAAACATTCAATTTAAGAGCAAAAGATTTATTACAGAAAAACCCTGACAAGCAATATGATGTTGTTTGTATGGATATTGAGAACTTTAAATTGGTAAATGATATGTACGGGGAGCTTGAAGGTGACCGTTTATTATGTTTTGTTGCAGACTGTTTCGAAAAAATTATTAAGCATAAAGGAGGGTATTCAGGGCGTCTTGGCAGTGATGTTTTTGTTGGTATACTTCCTTGGTTTGGTCAGAACTATCAAGTTGAAATGGTAGATGTGGTAAATGAGGCATTGGCATCGTATCCCCTTAATATGAAAATTGTAGTAAAGTTCGGAATTTATCAACATGGAGGATTAACATTAACTATACGTGCTATGTGTGATAGAGCGAAGCTTGCGGTTGAGTCTATAAAAGGAAAGTATGATGTATTATATACTTTTTATAATGAAGAAATAGGTAGTCGCTTGCAAGAAGAACAGCAGATTACATCTGAAATGAAGCGTGCACTTGAGAAAAAACAGTTTCAGGTTTATTTTCAGCCCAAATACAATTTACATAATGATAAAATTGCAGGTGCGGAAGCTTTGGTGCGTTGGACACATCCCCAAAAAGGGATTATGCCACCTGCTAGTTTTATCCCTTTATTTGAAAGAAACGGTTTTATTACAGACTTGGACCGATATGTATGGGACAATACCTGCAAAAAAATACGTGAATGGCGAGATAAAGGCTATAAAACTGTGCCAATATCCGTAAATGTTTCCAGAACTGATATATATAACCCAGTATTGCCAGATATATTAATGCAAACTGTATGCAAGTATGGGCTAACGCCTGAAGAGCTTCATTTAGAAATAACCGAAACGTCGTATACAGAAAATCCAAAACAGATTATTCATGCAGTAGAACATTTGAAAAGCCTTGGTTTTATAATAGAAATGGATGACTTTGGTTCAGGGTATTCTTCACTGAATATGCTTAACGAACTGCCTATTGACATTTTAAAACTTGATATGAAATTTATTCAAAATGACTGCGATGAAAGAAACAACAAAAATATACTTAGTTTTATTATAAGCCTAGCAAAGTGGTTGGATTTGCTTGTAGTGGCAGAGGGTGTGGAGACATATGAGCAGGTACAACGGTTAAGAAATATGGACTGTACTTACGTACAGGGCTATTATTATGCAAAACCTATGCCAAGTGAGGATTTCGAAAATCTCTTAATAAGTTCGCAAATTGATGATGAAGAAGTTTCTAGCAATCTCTATTTTGACACGGGACAAATAGAGATTACGCTTGCAAGCGAAAAGAAAACTATGCTTATAGTTGATGATGTTGAAATTAATCGTGCTGTTTTGGTGGAAACATTTAGACAAAGATATACTACAGTGGAAGCCGATAACGGTGCTGTAGCAATGGAATATATCAATGAGCACTATAACGAAATTGAAATTGTTCTTTTGGACTTAATTATGCCTGTGGTTGATGGCTTTCAGATGTTATGTGAAATGAGAAAAAATGATAATACAAAGTGGATTCCTGTTATTATAACTTCGCAGTCAGGTGAAAGTAGCGAGGCAAAATCATTGGCTATGGGTGCGTCAGACTTTATAGCAAAACCCTATGACAGAAGTGTTTGCATTCGCCGGGTTGAAAATGTAGTTGCAAGAGCGAAGCTAAGGGAACAGGAACTAAAGTTAAGGCCTATTTTAAGCAGTTTATTGGAATTACTTGATTAGTTATGGTCAACTAATACTTAATAAGCATAGAGTATAAATAAATGTGATATAAAGAGGTCTTGTTATGAATAAGTATTATCCTTTTGTAAACCCGCCTTTGCCATATGCATATGATGCGTTGGAGCCGTATATTGACACAAAGACCATGGAACTTCACCATGATAAGCATTTACAAACATATGTTGATAACCTAAATAAAGTGTTAGAAAATTCTCGGTTTCAGAACATGTCCTTGGAACAGTTGATTTATAATGCAGACAGACTGCCAGCGGATATAAGTGTTCCTGTTAGGAACAATGCAGGTGGTGTTTACAACCATTGGTTCTATTTCGAAGGCATGGGGAATTCTCAATTAAAGTTACCCACTGGGAATTTGTTGAAAGCCATAAATAATGAGTTTGGTGGCTTTGAATATTTTAAAGATCTATTTAAAAAGGCAGCTATGTCTGTTTTTGGTTCGGGCTATGCATGGCTAGTAAAAGATAATGGAAAACTTAAAATTTTTACCACACCAAATCAAAATAATCCCATAGAGGAAGGGCTGTGCCCTGTTTTGAATATTGATGTGTGGGAGCATGCATATTACTTGAAAAACTATAATGTTAGGTCAGAATATATTGATAATTGGTTTAATGTTGTGAATTGGGAAACTGCTGAAAAAAATTATAATGCATGTAGATCGTAAATGGATTCTTATGAAAATGAAGTGTAAGAAATAATTTTGTTAAAAATTTTGTAAACTCAAAATGGTATAATATATGGGTAGTAACTACTTAAGGGCAGAAACTTTTATGTTTCTGCCCTTAACTGTATCTGCGGGGAGTATTGTTTATTTCATAATAATTAGAATAAGTTATTTTTTACAAATAAATCTGTCGGGTTTTACTAAAAAAATTTGAATGTAATATATGAGACGTCTTAGAAAAAAGAAGGAGGACAGCGATGGTAAATTCAGATGAAAGGCTTGCAGAACTGCTAAATACAAACCCACAGCTAGGATATGTTGAATTGACAGATAAATACTTGGGTTTTGTTTATAAAATTGCGTACAGCAAACTTTTTGGAACATGCAGTAAAGAAGATATTGAGGAATTTGTTTGTAATATTTTTTATGAATTTTACTGTAATCGAAATAAAATCAATCTTGAAAAAGGTTCAATAAAAGCCTTTTTATCCGTATTTACTAAACGGAGAGCAATAAACCTATTTTACAAAATAACGAAGGGACAAGAGGGTATTTCTATATATGATGATAATTTGCAAAATATATTGAGCTGTAATGGAAATGTGGAACAAGCGGTTTTAGATTCAGAGACGAAAAAAGAGTTAATCTCTGCAGTCAAAGCTATGGGATATCCAGATTGTGAAATCATCATCAGAAAACATTATTTGGGGCAGACGCTGAGAGAAATCAGTTTTGACCTAAGTATGAAGGTCAAAACCGTAGAAAAGCGGTACGAAAGAGGGTTGAAAAAATTGCGGAATACCATTGGAGGTGCTGATAATGAGTAAAGACACAGATAAAAATACTAACAATAGTTTGGATTTTTTAAATTGCCTGGATGGATTAAACCCAGAGCAAGCAGAAAGCCTTTTAACAGATATAAATAAAGTAACTTCTTGCTCAGATGAGATAGTATCTTTAAGGGCAAAAGTTTTGGCAAAAG
>JBFWMT010000009.1:0-50800 GCA_050251415.1 Anaerotignaceae bacterium
TTTGGTAGTACAGAAGCAGGTTCAGCAGCACTTGTTTTAATGTCACAAGACGGCGCAGAGTACAACGAAATGTTAAAAGCTATGGGTGACAGTGCTGGGGCAACCGAGGATGCTTTTAATAAGATGGCAGCTACACCCGAAGAGAAGATGAAAATGCTTAAAAATAATTTTAGTAACATTGGCATTGAAATAGGTTCTGTATTATTACCTATTGTTATGGATGTTGCTAACTGGGTATCTGAACATATGCCAGAAATACAGGCTGTAGTTGATGGTGTTATAACAACTATAGGGGCATTAATTGAAAGTTTGTCTGGTATGATTTCCGCATTAGTTACATCGGCACAAACAGAGGGTACATATTTTAATGGGGTTTGGAACGAAATTCAGATTGTCTGTGAAACAGTATTCAAGGCTATACTAGATATTTTGGCAATATTTACAGCGGCTTTTAATGGTGACTGGGAAGCTGTATGGGAAGGTGTGAAAACACTTATATCAGATGTTTGGGACGGTATTAAGGCATTAGTTGAAAATAACCTAAAAGCTATTATTACCCTTTTAAATGGGATACAACAAGCCTTTAAAAATGCAGCCACAGCACTATTTAACAAGATTAAAGATGGATTTAGCGAAGTTTGGAATAATATTATTTCTTGGATTTCAGGCATATTAACTAACCTTGTTAGTACGATTACGGGCGTTGGAAGTAGAATGTATAGTGCTGGAAAATCTATACTTACTAGCATGTGGAATGGTTTAAAAGATGTATGGTCTAATATTTCAAGTTGGGTGTCTGAAAAAGTTTCATGGATTGCTGATAAGGTGAGTTTTTGGAATAATAGCAACTCAAGCATGAAAACAGATGGTAGCCACAGAACAGGATTAAGTACAGTACCTTTTGATGGCTATTCTGCAATTTTACATAAAAATGAAATGGTGTTAACACAACCAGAAGCCGACAGATATAGAGATGGAAACAGCACAGCCACAAATACAACAAACAATTCATCGTTCACAATTAATGTTGGTAGTGTTAGAAATGATAGTGATATAAATAAAATATCACAGAAATTACAGAAAACAATAACGGCAAACAACAGAGCATTGGGGGTGGTGTAGTTGGCAATATTAAGTAGAATAAAAGGGTTTTTATTTAATGGTATGGAGGTAAACAATAGCCTTGACAATGGTATTTATCTTCTTGATGTCAATAAAGATGCCACAGCAGAATTATTGTACACAAGTTTTGATATCCCTAAAAGAGATGGGACATTAACACTAGAAAATAGATATGAAAATAAAGTTATTACTGTAACCGTTGGTATTTATGCTAAAAGTGTTACAGAAAGAAGAAACATAGAAAGAAATTTAATTAAAAATATGGTGGGTATTGAAGGTAGGCTTATTTTCTTAGATGAGCCTACCTTATTTTATAGAGCGAAAATATATAGTGGCATAGGTAGAACCGAAGGGGATGTATTTACAGAAATACAGATTTCTTTTTTGTGTATGCCATTCTTATACGAACTCTATGACGATAGCCGAGATTACACAATCAATCAGCTTGCAAATACCACAGTTGAAAGTTTAAGTGGCTTACTGGTAAATAAATCAGCATGGCAGAATATAACAGCTAGGACAGTTAAAATAATCGTTAACAGTGGCAATTACAAGGCTTTACCAACAATTTTAATTAGTGGTACGGCTGACCTTGTAACGGTGCAAATTGAGGATACAGCTTTTAGTGTTGCTAATGTTAACGGTATTGTATATGTGGATTGCGACAAAATGATATGCTATACCGTTTCAGGCAGTACAAAAACAAGCAAGCTAACAGATTTTACTGGTAGTTTCCCAATAGTAAAGGTTGGTTCAAATGCCGTGATAATTGACGGTACAAGCCTTAACTTGCTTGAAGTTACAATAAATTATCCAAACACATACATAGTTTAAGGAGGTGCAATATGGATTTACAATGGATAAATGGAACTGATGATGTTGCAGAAATGGCAACCAAAACAAATGTAAACTTTAACGCACTCGAGGAAGGTGTGAGTGAGGATATAGCTACAGCCAAAACCGAAGCTATCACAGAAACGCAGACTTGGACAAAGGGGACGTTTAGCAACCCTAATTTGCTTCCAAACGGTGATTTTCAAGTTTGGCAGAGAGGTACAGTTTTTACTAATGTTGCTGGTGTATATACTGCTGATAGATGGTTAAACCATATATCTAATTCAAACGTATCACGGCAGGTAAATACGTCTCCTACACCATGTGAATACAGCTTATTACTTGAAAAACAAGATGGTTTGTATGGATATGCAAGGATTTCGCAAATTTTAGAAAGTTATTCTGTTTTTAGCGGATTACCTATGACATTAAGCCTGTATGCAAGAGGTACAGGAGGGTTTGTTGGTGATTTACGTTCATATTTAGGCAGTACAGATAAATCAAATGCCTTAACGTCGGAATGGCAAAAGATAGAATATACTGTAGCCAGTGCCACGTTTGGGAGTGATACGTATCAAAAAGGGGTTTCGTTTTTTATTGAAACAACAGCTATAGGACAAGGCGTAGAGTTGGCGGCAGTTAAGCTTGAATTAGGCTCTGTTGCAACACCTTTTGTACCTAGACCATATGGGGAAGAATTAGCGTTGTGCAAGAGATATTATCAAACGATAAATGTTAATACAAGAAATAGAGCAAACTCAATTACACCAGGGACACTAAGTTTTTACTTTCCAATTTCTGAAATGAGGATTTCTCCAACTATGGTTATGCACGGAACAGAAGAAACTGATTATGCAGTAAGAACACTAGCAGGTACAGCGGCAACGGGGTTTACTTATGCAATTAGTGCTTTAACAACGCCTAATCAATTTGGGTTAAATGCAAATAAAGCATCTCATGGATTGCCCGACGGAGTATTTGCAATAACCACTAGCGACGGATACATCGCTTTAGATGCAGAACTATAAGAGGGGTGATTATATTGGAAGAATTTTATAATAAGCACTACGTAAGACTTGATACAGACGGTCGTATAATCAAAGGGTTTTCGGATGCGTTTGAACAACCTATCGAGGGAGATATTTGTATTAATGAGCAAGGTGGTAGACATTTTGAAATGTTTGGGGTTGTTAATCCACCGTTAATGAATATGCAAGGAATTTACATTTATAAGTATATTGATGAAGTTGTAATGGAAAGAACACCAGAAGAAATACAGGCAGATATTAGTAATTTACCACAATCAGAACTTTCAGACAAGCAAAAACTTGAGACAGCGGAAGATACAATTGAAGTATTATTAACACAAATTTTACCAATGTTGGCATAGTAAACTAGATTACCTAAGGAGGTATGTTATGATGACAGAATTTATTGCAAATAGAATTATTCAAGCAGCAAAAATTAGCACAGAGAATGGTATTAATAAGTACAAGGCTTATTTTGTTAACACAAGCTTGTACGAAGCGTGGCGAGCAGATGTAAACACTATTTTAGAACTGGAGGGTTACAGTGCTTGTATTGTAGCTTAAACAGATTAAAGAACGGTTCAATTAATTTTGAGCCGTTCTTTTTTTAGAAAGATGGTGATTATATCAGTTATCCAATTATAGTAAACAAAAACGCATTAACCGTGCCTTTAGCATATCTAAATAATATCGAAGAAGGTACATGCATTATAAAAGAAACAATTAACGGGGAGTATACATTAAATTTTACCGCTATTATTGAGGAATTTAAAACAGAATTTCTCTACGATGAAAATAATTTAATTGAGGTTGATGGAGATTTATTTAAGCCATTAATCTTTGAGGAAATACATAGCGAGGACGGTCTACTAACCATTTCTGTAAGCTGTGAGCATATCACTTATGAATTGCTTAATAATGTTATGGATGATTTTGGCTACAGCTACAAGGACATTACAACGGTTATTACAGCCTGTTTAATGGGTACAGATTTTACCTTAGCTGGTACTGATGTAACTTTAAAAACGGATATAGCCTATACAGAAGAATGCAATAGCAAGCAAATATTACAAGCTATAGCCAACAACTGGAAAGCGGAGTTAAAGTATAACCGCTATAACATCTACGCATATAACCGCATAGGCGCAGATAGGGGTGTTGATTTCCGTTTCGGTAAGAATGTTACAGGTTTAAAGCGTACCGTTGACCGCAGTACCAGAGATAGCGAGGGCAACCCTATAACTAGTTATGAGGTTGATGTGGTTGAACTGAAATTTGTTGATGAAGATTATGCACAGCTTGAATACTTTGAGTTGGGTGACACTGTAAGGATTGTCGACAGTGCTTTAAATATATCTGTTAAACAAAGAATTGTAAGCCTTGAGAGGGATGTTCTGACAGGCAAGAATACATCTTTAACACTAGGCAATGTGACGGACGATATACGTACCACAATCAGCAGTATGCAATCTGATGTGACAGAGGTAAAGCAAGTAGTAACAAACAGTTCACCAGATTGGAATAAGATAAAAGAGATTACCGACAATTTGGGCAATGTTATTGCAAGTAAATTAGCTGGTACATTACAGCTTGCCACTACAGCCATTGAAAACGCAACCACTACAATGAAAATATCTGACAATGGTATATTGTTTCATAATCAACCGACGGAGGAATTAAGCACCTTTGCGTGTCTGCTGAACAGTAACGGCATTACATTTGCTAATTCAAAGGACGTTAGCGGAAATTGGGTGTGGCAATCAGCTTTAAATTCAGAGGGATTAATTGCTAACAAGGTTGTTGCTAGTGCCTTATATGGGTTGGCTATGGAGGCTGTAAGCATAGTGGGTGGAACTATCACAGGTGGCGTGATAAACGGTGTCACAATGGAAGGTAGCAAAATCTATGCTGGCAATAGAACTACTGGTAATTATACAGAAATTTCATCTGGTGGCAATATTAGAGTTTACCAAAACAATTATTTATCAGCTAGTTTTTGGACAAATGAAGATATGGGCGGTTATATGACAATCCATAATTCTGTAGGGTATGAGATATTTAGAATACAAGGTATTGGTTCTGCTAATGAGGTAGATATTCAATCAGCAGAGGGCAACTGGTCAATGGGTGTAGGTAAAAATTTACGTATACTTGGTAACATCATATTAAATGGGGATTTAACGGTTTATGGAACATTTAGCAATCCACAGTAAAAGAAAGAGAGGTACATAAATGGATATAGCAAACTTAATTAACACTTTTGGTTTTCCTACTGCTTGCGTTATAGCTTGCGGTTTTTTTATTTGGAAAATGGAGGAACAACAAATAAAAGACAAAGAGCAGCTTTATACGGAATTGGAAAAATCCAGAGAAACGACAAATAAAGCAACCGAAACAACAAATAATGCCACATTAGCGACAAGTAAAGCATTAGATACAATTAAATTATATGCAGATAAGTTGGATATTATTGAAAGTGATGTAAAGGAAATAAAAGAGAAAGTTGTAGGGTAATATTGACGTTTACTACGTTTTATGTTATCATTCAGTGATGATATACGAAGTGATGTACGAACATAAACCATCATTGTGAATAGAGTGTATAAAATAAGTGTGATTTTTCTGAAACCCTTGATAAATGGGCGTTTTAACAAGTGATGAAGATATTAAAAAGATGAATAAACTTCTGGACTTGCTTGATGAAGATGACGATGTTCAGAATGTTTACCACAATTGGGACGAATAAATAACAAAAGACCTACAGACCTTGATTTTATAGGGTTTGTAGGTCTTGTTTTTTTGGGAGCGTACTAAAAGCGGTATAGCATTTACAAGGTGCTATGCCGTTTTTTCTGTAAAAAGACTGTTTCACGTCAAAAAAGGACCATTTCACGTCACATCTATAGAAATTGCAAAGCTTTAGTGATAGCATAAGATAGTGAAAGGGCAAGGGAAAAGTTGGGAGTGGAGTAATCTATTTGAGTTGCATAGTCAGGTGCTATATTTAATGTGTAGATTATTCCAATAAAGTGGACTAACTTTTCAAAGAATATACATCACTAATAGCTAATTGTTTAACAATTCCATGGAGGAAAATCTAATGAAAAGATTTGTTGCATTGGTACTTTCAGCTTCAATGATTTTAGGTCTTTCAGCAAATGCATTTGCTGAAGAAAACTTACTACGCTATTGCAATACAGGATATGTGTATTATTGTGTAGGAAAGGGAATAACAGGTAGCGAGAAGATTGATACGACGCAAGAGGCAGAAACTGTTGCGAACTATATCAGCAAATGGGGGTATGATTCCAACTTATTTGAAAATGCACGTCAATCAGATTTCAATGATGGAAGGCTTAACAGTCCTGTAACCTACTATGCTGGGCACGGAAGTGTTACATCCGTTGACACAGGCGCTTCAGGCATATCTACAGGTAATCAAAATGGATTTTATAGTATAAAAAATTTAGACCTTAGCACTGCTGAATTGGTTTTCTTAGCCGCTTGCTATACTGCGGATAACAGTGATAGTAGTGCTCCATTGCCAATTTCACGTTATATGGCTAATCTTGGGGTTAGTGGTCAAATTTGTACGATAGGGTGGCATGGTAAACCAGATACTGTACATATGATAACCTTTTCTGAGGCTTTTTTTGAAGCACTAGATAATGGTGATAGTTATTCAGAGGCAGCAAGACATGCTAAAAAAGAAACGAAAAAAATAACGGGTGGACAAACTTCTGGGGGTATATATACTTATGAGTTGTTTGGGGCTGTGAATAATACAATAACCGAAATCGGTAACTCCTTAAAACGGACTGCTAAGAAATCTGTGCTTGAAATGTCGATTGATGATACACTACCACAGTACATAGTAGACGGTGATGTGTATTACTATGAATTTTCAAAGGATTATAATGAAATAGAACAGTGTATAAAAGAAAATTTTAATCCCAACTTTGATATCGATGATTTCCAAGTTACAGAAGAAGGAGCAGAAGGCGAAAACGCTGAAAACTCATTATCTTTAAGATATGTTGTTGATGGTTTTGTTTCCGATTTTGGATATGAACTTCTTGTTGAAAAAAATAGAGTTTTATTATTTACTCAATTGGGAACAGATATTATTGATAATGTTCCCGTAATAGACAAAGACAATATGCTTAGCGATGAAGAGCTTTGTAAAATGGCAGTAGCTGATGACGATGATTCAGTTGTTGTCGCTGAACAAGAAGTTAATAGATACGTAGATTCGGCTACGGGCAAAATAAAGTACATTGTTAACACCGTTTATGGTGAAGAGGGAGGTTGCTATTGTGCTGTAGGTTTTGAATACTTGCAATAAAGCTTTAAAGGTTGAATAATGAATATACCATGTTTTATTACGTGTTGTGGGTTTACCCGCAACACGTTTCATTAGAGAGGGGAAGAATATGAAAAAAACTATTACTCTTTCGTTAATAATTGCGGCAGTCATTTTTTTGTGCCCAAGCTTTACAAAACACACCTATGCCAACACATCTAACGTTATATCCATAACGCTTCACCCAAATACCGCTCAAATTGACGTAACGGACATAAATGGGGAAACCACAACTAAATTTACCGAAGATATATCTTCTTTTATTGATGAAAATGGTGTAGCATACTTTGCACTTGACTATATTGGAGATTTTATTCAGGAGGAACGTGTTACGTATGAATTTGACGAAAAGACCTCCACTGGTATTGCCAGTATGGAAATAGCCATGGCACCGGGGGGCATTTTCTTTAAAAATCATATTGAAGCTAGAGTTGGGTATGATAGGATAAGCATGAGAGAAGGCCTTTTTGGGCCGGAAATTATTTACTTAGACACGGTGCCTGTTTTGAAAAACGGAAAACTTTATATGCCACTAAGAGAAACTTTAAGTATTTTTGATTTTAAAGGTGATAAAATAGTATATAATTCTGAAGATAAAACTATAACCCTGCACAAAAATTTATATTTTGAACCTGATAAAAAAAGCTCTGTTTTTAAGGGACTAATTGATGATTCATACACTCAGTACGTAGTGGACGGTGACGTATATTATTATGAGTATTCCCAAAATTATAATGCTATTGAAAAATATATGAAGGAAAATATCAATCCTGATTTGGATATTGACAATTTCAAAATTACAGAAGACGGTTCTACTAGCCAAACAGGTCATGGTTTAAACTCGTTATCTTTAAAGTACGTAGTTGGGGATTTAAGTTCGGATTTCGGTTATAATCTTATTGTAGAGGACAATAGGGTGGTCTTATTTACTCAAATTGGAACAGATATCTCCAAAAATCCTCCTGTGGTAGACACAAGTAACATGCTAAGTGATGAAGAGCTTTGCAAAATGGCATTAGCTGACAAGAATGACTCTACTGTTGTTGCTGAACAAAAGGTCTACAGGTGTGTGGATTCCGCTACAGGAAAAATAAAATACACTGTTGAAACTGTTTACGGGGATGATGAAAGTGGATATTGCTGTTTAGGGTTTGAGTACATGCCATAAAGCTTAAATACAAATTAAAAAGCCTGTATTCCTTTTAAATTCAAGGATTACAGGCTTTCATTATTACTATTTCACTCATTTAGCACACAAATAGTAGGGCTAAACCGCCCATTTACACCATGCAACCATCCATAGTTATAACCTGACCATTAATGAAGGCAGCTTTGCCGCTAGCAAGAAAAACCGCCAAATCTGCAATTTCTTCCGCTTTACCAAAACGCATAAGGGCTATTTCGTCGGTAAGGATTGCTCGTTCATCATCGTTAAGCCACTCTATCATTTTTGTGTCTATAACACCAGCGGCAATGGCATTCACACGTATTCCACTTGGGCCTACTTCCTTTGCCATAGCCTTTGTAAAGGAATTTACCGCCCCTTTTGTGGCAGAATACACAGCCTCACAAGATGCGCCTCGTTCGCCCCAGATAGACGATATATTAATAATGGTACCGCTTTTACTGCTTATCATCTTTGGTAGTGCAAGATGGGTGCAGTTGAAAACAGATTTTATATTGGTGTTGATAATTTCATCCCATTTCTCTGGTACCATTTCGGTAAAAAGCCCCATGTGTGCCACACCAGCGTTGTTTACAAGTATGTCTACATTACCATAAATATTGTTCACTGTACCAAACATCTCTTTACAGCTTTGGTAGTCTGAAACATCAGCAAGATATGAGTAGGAGTAACAACCCATGGCCTTTAGTTCCCCTTGTGCCTTAACCAATTCGTCAGAGCTTGTTGAGGCGTTAAGTATAATATTGCAGCCCTCTTTTGCAAAGGCAAAGGCAATGGCTTTACCAATACCTCTTGAGGAGCCGGTAACTAAAACAGTTTTGCCTTTAAGTTTCATCTAATCAAATCCTTTCAAGCAGGAAATCATAATATGTTGAAATTTGTAATATGTTACATATATAATTTAACATTTTTATGAGGTTTATACAAGTGGTACTTGAAGGATATTATAAAGAGCATTCAAAACCATCCAGTTTTGCTGGAACGGTCTATCAAGATTCCAGTACCCTGCACCAGCTAAACCATATTCTTTTATAAGCATAAGCTTGGCTTCAACACTTCGGGCATCCTCAAACCACACTTCGGCAGGAGTTCCAGTATTATCAATAAAATTATAAAATGGACTCTGGGCGGTTTCATCATAAAAAATCTCAACATTTCTATCGGCGGCTATCTCTATGGCTGTTAAATTGGATATAGAAGTAGCCTTGGTTACCCCTTGTTCGTAAGGCAGTGTCCATATATAGCCATAGCTAGGTATTCCCATAAGTATTTGGCTAGGAGGGATTTCTGTTACGGCATAATCAAGCACCTTCTTAACATTGGGTATCGGGGCAACCGCCATAGGTGGGCCAAAGGTATAGCCCCACTCGTAGGTCATTATAAAAGAAAGATTTGCAGCAGCGCCTATACCCAAGTAGTTATGCCCTTCATACAGGAGTCCTTTTTGGTCGGCAGATGTTTTTGGAGCAAGGGCGGCGATTACAATGTAGCCATATGGATTAAGGCGGGCAGTAAGTTTTGCAATAAAATTAACATAATTTTGGCTGTCATCAGGAGGCAAAAATTCAAAATCTATATCAAGGCCGTTATAATTTTTTTCTTCAAGTATAATCAATATATTTTCAATCAGTGCATCTTGAAGTGCGATGTCGTTTAGAACTTTGCTTGCAAGTTCACTGCTGAAAGTTCCAGCTTTACTTAATGATGAAAGGTGCATAAGGGGGGCAACGCCAAAACCTCTGGCAAGTGCAATAATTTCCTCATCATCTATAGTTATAAGTGTTCCGTCATCGTTAATGCCATAGGTGAAAATGGCTATGTATGTAAGGTAGGGCAGTACTGTGCGCAGATAGTCCAGGTTTACATTGGGATATATGTATCCGCTTATCTGGGCGGAACCTACAAATGGTGTGGCATACGACACTACAATTGTATCTCCTGGAACAAGGGCACGCTGTGTTGTATATGGATTGTTGCGGAAAAGGCGTATTACAGTTACGCCATACTGATTTGCTATGCTAGTTAAAGTATCACCTTGTATAACGGTATGGCTTATTTCAGGGTAAATAATTAAAATGGTTTGACCTATCACAAGGTTATTGGGGTTTGGCAGTTGGTTTAAGGTTTGCAGGTACTGGACGGAAAGTCCATAGCTTTGAGATATGGAAGTCAGGGTGTCGCCAGATTTTACAACGTGTATTTGCATAATTTATCCTCCTTATAAAATGTAAACTATTGTTATTATTTTATGTTTAAAGCTAAAGAATAATGGTACTTTTCTTTTTTGCCAAAAAAGAGTATAATATGGTTTTAAATAAAATATTAATTAAGGAGAAACAGAATGCTTATTGACGATATTAGAAAAAGAGAATTAGGTATATTCGAGATATTTGCTATGGCTAGGAATGTTTATAAGGCAAACATAAGTGCAATTATAAGGGTGGCTGTGTTTATTGGCTTTCCTATAAATATACTGCTGTCTTTTGTTGCTGTTTCAGTTTCAAAATTAGGTGCAAATTTAGATTTTCAAGCTATAACAAGTGACCCAAGTGCTTTGGAAAAATTTATATCATCTCCTGAATGGAGAAAAATGGGACTGTACTATATTGTCATTGTTATGATACAAAGTATGATGATGCCACTAATAACCATGGCAGTGGCACGTATAACAAAAAATTATGCAACAGGGGCAGATGTAGATAGCCGTGGAGCCATGCTTGAAGCCTTTTCTAAGGGCGCAGTGCTTATTGTAGCGGCATTTATAAGTGAAATTGTTATTGGCGGAGGGCTGATATTTTTTATTATACCAGGGATTATATTTATGGTTAATCTTTATTTTTATGTATATGCAATTGTGCTGGATGATAAAGGTGTTTTGTCATCCCTTAGCTACAGCATAAGTTTGGTGAAAGGGTATTTTTTAAAAACAGTAATAGCCGCAGCCATTATTTACGGTGTTAACTACTCTGTATCATATTTGCTTAGCAGTCTTTTAATGTGGGGCGAAATTGATTTGATGACCGAGGTAATGGCAAGATTTATAATTACAGTTGTTGATAGTTACTTTGCAGTGGCAGTAACTATATTTTATCTGAACCGCCAAGCAGTTAAAGAGGGTGCGGCAAGTAAAATTGAAGATTTGATGTAAGTTATTGACCGATTTTCACATAGGAAGTCGGTCATTTTTTTCGTTAATTACCCTAAATTTATACACTTGTTCAAAAATTATGTTATACTTAATAGGAACGAGTTTTATTTTAGGAGGAATACTATGGTTTCAGACATGAGTGGATTTACAAAAGAAGAATTGAAGTATATGAGGCTTCTGGCAAAAAAATATCCAGATATTAACAGCGCCAGTGCAGAAATTATAAATTTGCAGGCTATTTTAAATCTTCCAAAGGGAACAGAACACTTTGTTAGTGATATTCATGGCGAATACGAATCTTTTAATCATGTGCTTAAGAATGCATCAGGCGTTATTAAAAACCAGATCAGTGCAATTTTTGGTACAGAAATGAGAGAAGCTGAGAAGAAGTCCCTTGCTACGCTTATTTATTACCCAGAGCAGAAGCTGGACCAGATTGCCAAGGAGGAAACGGACCTTGAGGACTGGTACAAAATAACTTTATATAGGCTGGTTACTATATGCAAGGTGCTGGGCTCAAAATACAGTCGCTCTAAGGTTAGAAAATCACTGCCTAAAGAGTTTGCGTATATTATAGAAGAGTTACTACACGAGGATAGAGCAGACACAAACAAACAGATGTATTTTAATGAAATAATAGAAACTATAATCCGTCTTTATCAGGCGGACCGTTTCATTATATCAATTTCCCACCTTATACAAAGGCTTGCCGTTGACCAACTGCATATAATAGGTGATATTTATGACAGGGGTCCGAATGCGGCAAAAATTATGGATGTTATCGGCAGATACCATTCGGTGGATATACAATGGGGTAATCACGATATTTCATGGATGGGTGCAGCAGCAGGGTGTCAGGCACTTATATGCAACGTAATTAGAATACAGGCACGTTATGCCAACCTTGATACCATTGAGGAGGATTATGGCATTAACCTTATTCCACTTGCTACCTTTGCTATGGAGGCTTATGCACAAGACCCGTGTGAAAACTTTATGCCAAAGCTTTCCACAGGGGATATAATGAGCGACAAGGACGCAAAGCTTATTTCTAAAATGCACAAGGCAATTTCCATAATTCAGTTTAAAGAAGAAGCAAAGATTATAATGCGTAATCCAGAATTTGAAATGCAGAACAGGCTTTTGCTTGGCAATATAGACGCCGAAAAAGGGACTATTACAATTGAGGGAACCCAGTATGAAATGAATGATACATATTTCCCTACAGTAGACCCTAAAAATCCTTATGAGCTTACAGCAGAAGAGCAGCTTGTTATGGATAAAATAAAAACATCCTTTGTAAATAGCGAAAAACTTCAGGAGCATATAAGAATGATATACTCCAATGGCAGCCTTTACAAAAAATTTAACTCAAACCTTATGTTCCACGGATGTATGCCAATGAACGAGGATGGGACACTTAAAGAAGTTGGTTTTAGGGGGGAGAAGCTTTCTGGAGCAGATTATTTTGATGCCGTTGACAGAACTGTGCGTGAGGGATATTTTAATAAAGCACACAGCGATACCAAACGAGAATGCATGGATATTACATGGTACTTATGGTGTGGAGAAGACTCACCTGTGTTCGGCAAGAAAAAAATGACTACCTTTGAGAGATATTTTATAGACGATAAGGAAGCACACAAAGAGATAAGCAATCCGTTTTACAGCCTTAGAAACAAAGAGGAAATTTGTAAAATGATACTTGCAGATTTTGGTATGAACCCAGACAAAAGCCACATAATAAACGGTCATGTACCCGTTAAAGTATCAAAGGGAGAAAGCCCTATCAAGGCAGACGGACGTTTGTTTGTTATTGACGGCGGTTTTGCAAAGGCGTATCAAAAGGTTACTGGTATTGCAGGTTATACGCTTATTTATAATTCCCACGGACTGGTACTTGTAAGTCACGAGCCTTTTGAGAGCATGGAAAAAGCAGTTGCAGAGGAGAAGGATATTCATTCATCCACCGTTGCACTGCAATATTCTCAAGAGAGAATAAGAGTGGCAAACACAGATATAGGTGTTGAGATTAGAAGTAATATTGCAGATTTAGAAAAACTTTTGGAAGCATACCATAAGGGTATTATTCAAGAGGCAGATGTGAAGTAGAAAGAAACAGTTTGTACACTAGAGGAGAAAACATGGCAAATTACAAGATGATAATTAAATACGAAGGCACACGCTTTAATGGTTGGCAAAAGCAAGGCAACACAAAAAATACAATACAGGAAAAAATTGAAGATGTGCTTAGCCAAATGACAGGTGAAGAAATAGAAATTGCAGGCTCTGGCAGAACAGATGCAGGTGCACATGCCTATGGGCAGGTAGCTAATTTCCATATGAAAAATACTATGGCTGAAAGTGACATATTATCTTTTGTTAATAAAAATTTGCCTGATGATATTGCGGTTTCATCGGTAGAACGTGTACACGACCGTTTCCACAGCAGGCTGAATGCAAAACGCAAAACATATATCTACCGCATTTGGAACAGTGAGGTTTCATCGGTATTTGACCGAAGATTGATGTATACAAGTACCGAAAACATGAATATAGAAGAAATGAAAAAAGCGGCAGAACATTTTTTGGGTAGCCATGATTTTAAAAGCTTTTGCTCTAACAAAAGATATAAAAAATCCACAGTGCGGGAAATTTACAGCATAGAGGTTAAAAAAATTGGTGATGAGGTTCGCCTTACCTTCTGTGGTAATGGATTTTTGTATAATATGGTACGTATAATGGCAGGCACAATAGTGCAGGTAGGCGAAGGCAAGATTAAGGCAAACCAAGTACCTTCCATGCTTGAGGCAAAAGACAGAGAAGCCGCAGGAGTGACTTTACCTGCACAGGGACTTACGCTGGTGAATGTTGAATATTAAATATCAATGTATATGAATAAAATGATAACTCGGAGGTTTTTTCTCTGAGTTATATTTTTTTGTTTAAAAATAATAAACTAATTGGAAAACTCTGCGTATTTGTTTTATAGTAAACACATTGACACAAAAGCAGTTTTATTGTAAAATCTTCCAGAAGGTTTTATTGTAAAACAAAATGGTTAAAAAATTAATATGGAAGGATGAAACTAGTGGAGGAAGAATATGATGAGGATATTAACCAGATTGCTTTAAAGGTTATGAAAATACAAATGTGTATGATACGCTGGCATATGCAGCATATGTCAGAACTTTTCGATGTGAATGGTAAAAAAACTGATACGCTTACAAGAACGCAAATGGAAATATTGAAAATAATTGAGAGCATACAGCAAGTTACGGTATCTCAATTGGGACAAATAATGCATATTTCCAAAAGCAGTATATCTATAACCGTTTCAAGGATGGAGGCATATGGCTATGTTACAAGATACAAAGATAATGACGAAGAAGATGGAAGAAAAACGTTTTTAAGTATAACACAAAAGGGTAAAATTGCTTTGAAAGATATAAACAAAAAAATGTTGGAAGGGTTTGCGGTATATTACAAATCTATGAAAGAAGAAGATAAAGAATATTTGAAGAATGGAATTGATTGTTTTTATAAAGTATGTGTAAATGAGGAGGCATAAATAATGAATTGCAAAAATATTACTTTGGCTGTAACGCTAGTAACAATGATGGCATTTACTGGGTGTACAGCAAAAGAAACGACAGGTGAACAGGTAATCAACGCTATATCGGTTGAGGTTGCAACAGCACAAACTGGGGTTGTAGAAACAAACTATGTATACTCTGGCAAAACAGCACCAATTGAAACAGCAAATGTGTTCAGCACAATAAGTGGAAAAGTAAAAAAAGTTAATTTTGACATTGGGGATAGTGTGAATGAAGGTGACATACTATTCGAAATGGATACTGAGGACTATGAAACAAGCCTTAAAGTACAGCAGGCAAGTTATACTGCGGCAATGGCAAATGTTTCGGCTGCACAAACCTCATTAGATTCAGCGAATGGTGCATCAATACAGATGCAAATTGAAAGTGCAAGAGTTGCCATGGAAAATGCAAAGCTGGCACGGGATACTGCAAAAACAGACTATGACAACAAATCTGTACTGTTTACACAGGGCTATATATCACAAACAGAAATAGATGATGCTAAAGATGCATATACAAAATCAGAAACTGCATACAATCAGTCTGCACAGACTTATGAGCTTACAAAAGGCAAACTTGTAGCAGAAAACACACAGCGGGCGCAGGATGCCTTGAATGTGGCACAGGCAAGTGCAAATGCAACTGCGGCACAAATGGAGTCTACACAAAAATCCATCAGAGACGCAAAAGTGAAAAGCCCAATAAGTGGAGTGGTTACGGCAAACAATGTAACAGCGGAAACGATTCTTTCAACTTCAACTGTACCATTTGTAATTTCTGATACTTCAAAAGTGATTGTTGACGTAAGCGTTTCAGAACAGATTATAAATTCCCTATCCAACGGACAGCTTGTAAATGTTAAAATTGCAGCAGCTGGTTCAGATAAATTAACTGGAAAAATTAAAACGATTAATCCTGCGGCAAACGCACAAGGTACATATGATGTTGAAATTGAAATTGAAAATGCATCAGGCTCAATAAAAAGCGGCATGTTTGCAGAAGTAAGCTTTAATAAGGAAAAAGGCTATAACGCTGTTGTTTTGGATAGGGATGCAGTGGTATCTAAAAACAACGAGGATTACGTATTTATTGAAAAAGAAGGTGTAGCTGTAAAAACGAATGTTGTTATGGGCATCGATGACGGCGAAACAGTACAGATATTAGAGGGCATTAATTTAGGCGAAAATGTAATTATAAAAGGACAGACCTATCTGAAAGACGGTGACAGCGTTCAAGTTGTTGCAGTTGATGGAAACACGGTGGAGTCCACCGAAACTAATGATGGCAACACGGTGGAATCCACCGAAACAAAGGGGGAATAAACCATGTTTTCCAAAGCATCTATTAAACGCCCAGTAACAACAGTGATGGTTATGCTTATTGTTGTTCTTGCAGGCTTAATTGGTTACAATTCACTTAATCTGGACCTTATGCCATCCATGGATATTCCAGTGGCAATTGTAAGCACCACCTATGTTGGTGCAGGGCCAGAGGAAATTGAAACACTTATAACGAAACCGTTGGAGGAAGCGTTGGGTACAGTTTCCAATGTAGATGAGATAACTTCAACATCATCATCAAATTCATCTATGATTATTGTTCAGTTTGAAGATGATACAGATGTAGACCTTGCGGCAGTTGATATGCGTGAAAAGGTTGACCTTATTAAAAGTACCTTGCCAGAAGGTGCTGAAGAACCTATGGTGCTAAAGATTGATATTAATAGTATGACTGCTATTACAGTTGGTATTAAAAGTGATACACTCAATCTTACAGAGCTGAATACACTTACAGAAGATACACTTTCAAAGAAATTTGAGAAAATTGAGGGTGTAACCTCTGTTTCAATCACAGGTGGTATTGAAGAAGAAGTTGAAATTGCTGTAAATCCAGAAAAACTTCAGGGCTATGGTGTTACAGTAGGCCAGCTTTCACAGGCTTTGGCGGCAGAAAACTTAGATTACCCAGCGGGCAAAATTCAGCAAGGCACAGTACGTTTACAGGTTAAATCAGTTGGCCTTTTTCAAACCGTTGATGAAATAAGAGATTTACCTATAACTACATCAACAGGCGGAATTATTCACATAAGAGATGTGGCAGATGTAAATATTGTTGAAACAGAACAATCCAGTTATGCAATTATGGATGGCGAGCCTGCACTTATGCTTGTTATCCAAAAGCAGAGTAATGCAAACCTTGTGGAGGTTTCCGATAAGGTGGTAGCAGAGATAGCAAAGGTTTCCAAGGATTATCCACAGGTATCTTTAAGTATGCTTACAGATACGGCGGATTATATTAAATTATCCGTAAACAATATTATTTCAACAGCAGTGCAGGCGGCAGTGCTTGCAGTTATAGTAATTTTTATATTTCTTCGTTCTTCAAAAATGGCACTTATTGTTGGTATTTCAATTCCAACTTCAATTATTGCAACCTTTGCAGTTATGTGGTTGAACGGAATGACAATGAACATGATTAGTACAGGTGGTATTGCCATTGGTATTGGTATGTTGGTAGATAACTCTATTGTTGTGCTGGAAAATATATTTAGCCATGCACGGCAAGGTAAACCTATAAAGGAAGCAGCGGCAGATGGTGCAAGTGAGGTAGCAATGGCAGTTACAGCCTCAACACTTACAACCGTTGGCGTTTTTGTACCGCTTATGTTTGTTTCAGGCACTACAGGCGATATTTTTAAGGACTTATCCCTTACTATTTGTTTTGCATTAACAGCGTCGTTGGTTGTATCCCTTACATTTGTGCCTATGGCGTGTAGTAAGCTATTAAAACCAGAGCAATTTATGGTTAATGAAGATAATGCTCAAGCAAAGAAGAAAAGACACTTCACAAAGCTTTTGGATGCATGGGGCAGAGCCCTTGAGAAGCTTGATTCGGGCTACAGAAAGGTGCTTTTATGGTGTCTTGTTAACAAAAAGAAAGTCGTTGCTCTTGTGTTAGCCATATTTATTGGTACTTTGGCCCTTGTGCCAATTATGGGTATGGACTTTATGCCTACAATGGATGAGGGTGTTATATCTGCAAGCATTGAATTGCCTGACGGTACAATGCTTGAGGAAACCCAAAGAGTTGTTGACGAGGTACTTACACAAATTGAAAGCATGGATGGTGTAGAGCTGTATTACGCAACTATTGGCGGTGGAGGTATGTCTTTTACTGCTAGTGGTACTAACACGGCTACAATAACAGTGAACCTTGTAAATAAAAAGGAAAGAGATTTATCTGCCGAGGATATAGCTAAAGACCTTGAAGATGAATTAAAATTAATCCCAGGGTGTGAAATAACAGTAAGTGCCAGCAGTTCTGCCATGGGCTCTTACGGCGGAAGTGGGGTAACACTGCAAATTAGCGGGGATGAAAGCGCTGAATTAAGAGAAATTTCTAACAATATAGAGAACATGATTAAGGATATTGATGGAATAACAGAAATTTCTAACTCTGCGGGGGATACCTTGCCAGAAACAAAAATTACTATTAACAGAGAAAAAGCATCCGGCTATGGCATAACTTCAACACAAATTTACAGTGCAGTAAACAATGCCATAAATGGTGCTGTTGCTACTCAGTTTAAAATAGACGGAAGTGAAATTGATGTAAGAATTAAGCAAAAGGACGAAAGTGTTAAATACATGAACGACCTTGAAAACCTAACAGTAACCACTTCTTCAGGTATTGTTGTACCTATAACTGAGGTTGCGGATATAACAAGGGATGAATCTTCTGTTTCTGTTACAAGAACAAATCACCACAAATATACAGAACTAACAGCCACAGTTTATGGCAGAGACATGAATTCTGTACAAAAAGACATACAGGCAAAGCTTAATAATTTCGTTATGCCAGACGGATATTCATACGAGTTTACTGGAACAACGGAAGAAATGAATGAATCCTTCATGCAGCTTGGAATTGTGCTTATTGTGGCAATACTTTTGGTTTACATGATTATGGCTAGCCAATTTGAGTCTTTCATTTATCCGTTTATTGTAATGTTTTCTATGCCTATTGCTATTACGGGCGGAATTCTTGGCTTGTTTGTAACAGGTAAATCAATTACAATTACAGCTTTTATGGGCTTTATTATGTTGGTTGGTATGGTTGTAAATAATGCAATTGTTCTTATTGATGCGGCTAACCAAAATGTGGAAAAGGGTATGAGTGCATATGAAGCTATTTGTGCTGCAGGCCCAGATCGTTTAAGACCTATATTAATGACAACCCTTACAACCGTACTTGGCATGATTCCTTTGGGGCTTGCGTTAACAGAGGGTATGGAGATGCAGCAGCCTATGGCTATTGCTATTATATTTGGTCTTACAATCGGAACACTTGTAACCCTTATATTTATACCTGTACTTTACATGCTGGTGGATAAATTAAGATTTAGAAATATCAAGAAAAAACTAAGCAAAAAAGAAAAAGCTTTAAATAACTGATTTTTAGGTTAAAAGGAATGAGAATATAAGATATAACTAAAAAATACACTATGTATTTGTTATGTTTCAACAAAGTATATAAAAACTTTTGTGTAATTTGTTAATAATATTCTATAATTAGGATACTTAAGGGGCTATAATTTTATATTTTTTGGAGACCCTTTTTATTGACAATTACCTAAAGCCTTAGTATAATCGATTTATAAATTTTGAACGAGGGCGTCCACTATATGAAGTTGGCGTCCTCTATTTTTTTATAGAGAACGCAGGTGGACAAATACCTGATGTGAAAAATCTAAAGGGGGATTTTGCGATGGGATATACAAGAGATGACATTATTGACCTTGTGGTTGAAAACGACGTAAAGTTTATAAGGCTTCAATTTACAGATATATTGGGTGTTTTTAAAAACGTGGCTATTACTGTTAGTCAGCTGGAAAAAGCACTTAACAATCAATGTATGCTAGATGGTTCATCAATAGAGGGCTTTGTTAGAATTGAAGAGTCCGATATGTATTTAAAGCCTGACCTTGATACCTTTGTTGTATTCCCTTGGAGACCACAGCATGGTAAGGTGGCAAGGTTTATCTGCGATATTTATACGCCAGACGGAAAGCCATTTGAAGGCTCACCACGATATGTATTGCAAAAAACATTGAGGCGAGCAGAGGCTATGGGTTATAAATTTAATGTTGGCCCTGAATGTGAGTTTTTCCTTTTTCAAACAGATGATGCAGGTAAGCCTACCTTAATACCACACGACAACGGATCCTACTTTGACCTTGGACCTGTGGATATGGGCGAAAATACAAGACGTGAAATTTGCCTTACCCTTGAGGATATGGGTTTTGAAATAGAAACCAGTCATCATGAAAATGCACCTGGTCAGCACGAAGTGGATTTTAGATATGAGGAGGCATTAAGAGCCGCCGACAATATTATGACACTTAAGCTTGTGGTTAAAACAGTGGCACAACGTAACGGACTTTTTGCATCCTTTATGCCAAAGCCGTTAAACGGTGTTAATGGCTCTGGAATGCACGCAAACCTGTCTTTATCCAAGGATGGTAAAAATTCCTTTTATGATGAGAATGACAAAAATGGATATGGTTTAAGCCTTGAGGCATACCAATTTATGGCAGGAGTGCTTGCCCATATGAAGGGAATGTCGGTAATAACAAATCCAATTGTAAATTCTTATAAACGAATTATTTCGGGGTTTGAAGCACCTGTGTATTTAGCATGGAGTGCCGCAAACAGAAGTCCGCTGATAAGAATACCAACCAGCCGACCAGAATCTACCAGAATTGAACTTAGGTGCCCTGATACAGCGTGCAATCCATACCTTGAATTTGCGGCGATACTTGCCGCAGGCCTTGATGGCATAGAAAGAGGCATGACACCACCACCTGCGGTTGAAGGAAATATATACGAAATGAGCGATGAGCAGAGAAAATCCCTTGGCATCGAAAGACTTCCTAAAGATTTAGGTGAGGCAATAAACGAGTTTGAAAAGGATGAGCTTATTAAAGAAACCCTTGGAGAGCATGTTTGTGACAAATATCTTAAAGCAAAAAAACATGAATGGGAAGAGTATAGGTCAACAGTTACCGACTGGGAGCTGAACAGATATCGTAACATTTACTAATGTCACAGCTTACAATTAGAACCTGGAGTTGATATGGATGCATAACGTAATTATCGGCTTTTCGGAGAGAAGTAAGGGTGAAGTAATTAAAGACATTGTTGTTAAAAATGGATTTATTGATACTGACCTTTGCACATCTGGCGAAGAGGTGCTGAGAATTGCCAACCAATATGCCGGCGGAATTGTAATTTGTGGATATAAAGTGGGAAGCATGATAAACACAGAGGTATATGAGCTGTTACCTGACGATTTCGGTATGTTGGTGTTGTTGTCAAGAAATCAGGCTGAATTAATGGATAATCAGGATATTTTTAGCTTGGTATTGCCAATTAACAAGGTGGATTTAATAAGAACTGTTAACATGATTCTTGAAATAGGCAGAAAAAACTCGGGAGGCAGCAAGGCAAGTAAGCTTAAAGAAAAAGCCGCTGCCCAAAAAGTATTACGCACCGAGGACGATAAGGTTGTTATTGAAAAAGCTAAGTTACTGCTTATGAATAAGTTCAAAATTACCGAGGATGCTGCTCACAGGTTTATACAAAAAAATAGCATGAACAAGGGCATGAAAATGGTTGACACAGCTAAAATAATATTAAGAGATGATTGATATGTCAATGTGGGCATACCTGTGGATAACGGGTGTGCCCATTATAGTATGTAAAAATACCTTTTTTTAATACTTAAAAAGAGTTAAAATATAAGCAACTATTTATTTTTTAAATATATTAGGAAAGGAATGAAGAATATGAAAAAATTAGAAATAATTATCAAAAGCGAAAAGCTTGAGGAACTTAAAACAGCACTTAATGAGCTTGGGGTAACAGGTATGATGCTTACAAACATAATGGGTTTTGGTAATCAAAGGGGGTACACTCAAATTTACAGAGGTGCCAAGTACACTGTTAACCTTTTGCCTAAAGTTAAAGTAGAAACTGTTGTATGTGACGAGATTTACGAGCAGGTGTTAACTAAGATACAAGAAACCGTTACAACAGGCAATATTGGTGATGGCAAAATTTTTGTTTACCAAGTGACAGAAGCTGTTCGTATAAGAACAGGCGAAAGAGGAGAAGACGCAATTTAAGGTATTATTTTAAATGAATAGTTTAGAAAATCGTTATTATCAATGGGGATGATTACTTTGGAAAAAACCAAAGAATTCATCCCTTTTTTATTTTATTAGGGGGTTATTATTATGGATATTGCGGAATTAACGAGGACGTTGAATGTAACTTGGGTATTAATAGCGGGAGCATTGGTTTTTTTCATGCAGGCAGGCTTTGCTATGGTAGAAACAGGCTTTACAAGAAGTAAGAATGCAGGCAACATTATTATGAAAAATTTGATGGACTTTGCAATTGGTTCAGTTATTTTCTTTATAATAGGTTTTGGTTTGATGTTTGGTGAAAGTGCAGGCGGATTTGTTGGCACAACAGGATTTTTTAATCCTGCAAGCCTAAATCTTAGCGCTTTTGAATCGCTTACACCTGGAACATTCATTTTTTTCCAGACAGTGTTCTGTGCTACAGCGGCTACAATAGTTTCAGGTGCTATGGCAGAACGTACTAAATTTATTTCATATTGTGTGTACAGCTTTATTATCAGTTTGGTTATTTACCCTATTGTTGGTCACTGGGCATGGGGCGGCGGCTGGCTTTCACAGCTTGGTTTTGTAGATTTTGCAGGCTCTACAGTTGTACATAGTGTTGGCGGTTGGGCAGCACTTGTTGGTGCAGCTATTATTGGGCCACGTATTGGTAAGTATGGAAAAAATGGCGAGGTTAATGCAATCCCAGGGCATAACATTCCTATTGGTGCCCTTGGCGTATTCATTCTTTGGTTTGGTTGGTTTGGTTTTAATCCAGGTTCAACCCTTGGTGCAAGCCTTGAAATTGGTCATGTTGCAATGACAACAAACCTTGCAGCAGCAGCAGCTACCATAGTTGTTATGGTTACAACTTGGGTAACTATGGGCAAGCCAGATGTTTCTATGACATTGAATGGTTCACTTGCAGGGCTTGTAGCCATTACAGCTGGTTGCCAGGTAGTAACGATGTGGGGCAGTATTGTAATTGGTGTTATTGCAGGTTTTGCAGTAGTATTTTTTGTAGGATTTTTTGATAGATGCAGAATTGATGACCCTGTTGGTGCCACAAGCGTTCACCTTGCATGTGGAGTAATAGGAACACTGCTTGTAGGTTTATTTGCTAATTATGCACCTGGTACAGATGGCGCCATTACAGGTTTGTTATACGGCGGTGGATTACATCTTTTAGGTGTACAGACAATTGGTGTTGTTGCAGTTGGCGCATGGACAGCAGGCATGGCATTTATTATGTTTACTGCCATTAAGAAAACAATTGGTCTTAGAGTAGATGCCGAAGAAGAAATCAGAGGTTTGGATGTTTGCGAACATAATGGTCCAGCTTACGGCGATTTTATGACTAAGTTCTAAAAATTGGAAATTTAGGGCAGATAGGGGCTTGAAGGCGAAGTAAAACCTTGAGGGCTTTGCCCTCAAACACCCACAAGGGTTTCCTGTCAGCACTTTGCAAAGCAAAGCTGTCCTACGGACGGATGGCATATCTTTGCCATTGCCACATTGACCCATCTAAAACCGCATGGATATGCGGTTTTAATAAAAATTTTTGGTCTTGCTTTTTTCAAAAAGCAAGTGGGTTTGGGCAATGCCCAAGGTTTGTCGTCATTGTGAACGCACCAATAGGTGCTGATCATAAGAAAAATTTATATTGGATATAAAATATATCCTATTGATTTATGAGTAATAAAGTATTATAATGTGCACAAGAGCAAAGAAGTTCTTAAGCATGGCGGAGTATGTCCGTCTTTGCTTAAGAACTTTTTTTTATCCCTTAAAACCGAAAATGTTTTCAAGAGTTAATTTTTTCGGAGGGTAATATAAACAGAAAGGATGAAAAGATTATGAGCGAGAACATGTTTCTAAAAAACAACGAAGCAACAGGCTTATACGACCCATGTTTTGAGCATGATAACTGTGGTATAGGTGCAATTGTAAATATTAAAGGTATTAAAACACATCAGACAGTAGAGGATGCACTTAAAATAGTGGAAAACCTTGAGCACAGAGCAGGTAAAGATGCAGAGGGCAAAACAGGCGACGGCGTAGGCATACTTCTTCAGGTATCCCACAAGTTTTTCAGTAAAGAGGCCAAGACACTTGGATACAAAACAGGTGACGAGGGAGATTATGCAGTTGGTATGTTCTTCTTCCCACAAGATGAGTTAGAGAGAAACCAAGCTAAAAAAATGTTTGAGATTATTGTTGAGAAGGAAAATCTTGAATTTATCGGCTGGCGTGAAGTTCCTACAGACCCATCAATTTTGGGACATCAGGCAATTGATTGTATGCCATGTATTTTGCAGGGCTTTGTAAAACGCACTAAAGATGTTGAAAAGGGTCTTCCCTTTGAGCGTAAATTGTATGTTGTAAGGCGTGTATTTGAGCAAAGCAATGACAACACTTATGTTGCTTCACTTTCGGCACGTACGATTGTTTATAAAGGCATGTTTCTTGTAAATCAGCTTCGTCTTTTCTTTAAGGATTTGCAGGATAGGGATTATGAATCTGCTATAGGGATGGTACATTCCCGTTTCAGCACCAACACAACACCAAGCTGGCACAGGGCACACCCTAACCGTTTTATTTTGCACAATGGTGAAATAAATACCATCCGGGGGAATGCAGACCTTATGCTTGCACGTGAGGAAACCATGGCAACGGATGTGCTGAAAGGCGAAATGCACAAGGTACTTCCTATCATAAGTCAAGAAGGTTCAGACAGTGCTATGTTAGATAACACTTTGGAATTTCTTGTAATGAGTGGGATGGATTTACCACTTGCAGTAATGGTAACAATCCCAGAGCCATGGAGTAACAATAAAAACATGAGCCAAAGCAAGAGAGATTTTTATCAGTATTATGCAACAATGCTTGAGCCATGGGATGGCCCTGCGTCAATCCTCTTTAGTGATGGCGATGTAATGGGTGCAGTGTTGGACAGAAATGGTCTTCGTCCATCAAGATACTATATTACAGATGATGATAGACTTATTCTTTCATCTGAAGTTGGTGTTTTGGATATTCCAGCAGAAAAGATTATTAGAAAAGAACGATTAAGACCAGGCAAAATGCTTTTGGTTGATACAATAAAAGGCGAGCTTATTGATGACGATATATTAAAAGAACGTTATGCAAGTCGCCAGCCTTACGGCGAATGGATTGATAGAAACCTTGTACAGCTTAAGGACATACGTATACCTAACAAAAAAATACCGAAGTATAATAAGGAAGAACTTAGAAGAATACAAAAAACATTTGGTTATACCTACGAAGATGTTATGACAGCTATTTTACCAATGGCAAATACAGGCAGCGAGGCAATTGCATCCATGGGGATAGATTCACCATTGGCTGTGCTTTCGGCAACTAAAAAGCCATTGTTCAACTATTTTAAAGAGATGTTTGCTCAGGTTACAAATCCACCAATCGATGCTATACGTGAGGAGATTGTTACCAGTACAACGGTATACATTGGGGATGCAGGAAATCTTCTTGAAGAAAAAGCTGAAAATTGCAAAGTAATACGTGTTAATAACCCAATACTTACCAATACAGACCTGCTTAAAATTAAGAACATGGATATTGAGGGGTTCAAAATTGGTGTTATTCCTATTACCTATTATAAGAACACATCACTGGAAAAAGCGATTGACCGCCTTTTTGTTGAGGTGGACAGAGCCTATCGTGATGGGGCTAACATACTGATACTTTCCGACCGTGAGGTGGATGAAAATCATGTTCCTATTCCATCACTTTTAGCGGTATCAGCAGTTAGCAAATATTTGGTAAGAACAAAGAAAAGAACTGACGTGGCATTAATACTTGAAACAGCAGAAGCACGGGAAGTGCACCATTTTGCAACACTTTTGGGTTATGGCGCATGTGCTATCAATCCATACCTTGCTCAGGATACAATTCGTGACCTTATAGATGAAGATTTACTGCACAAAGACTACTACGCAGCTGTGGATGATTATAACTCCGCAATACTACATGGTATTGTAAAGATAGCTTCAAAGATGGGCATATCCACAATTCAGTCATACCAAGGTGCACAGATTTTTGAAGCCGTTGGTATAGACAAGGCTGTTGTGGACAAATATTTTACAAACACTGTAAGCCGTATTGGCGGTATAGACCTTGATGATATTCAAGGTGAATTTCATGAATTGCATAGGGCTGCTTTTGACCCACTTGGTTTGGCTACCGACCTTACCCTAGAAAGCACTGGCAGTCATAAATTTAGAAGTGGCAAGGAAGAGCATCTTTATAATCCAAAAACAATACATCTTCTTCAAGAAGCAACCAAAACAGGGGACTATAAGCTGTTTAAGGAATATACAACCCTTATTAACGATGAAGCAAAGGTTAATTTAAGAGGTCTTATAGGTTTTAATTTTGCAAAAAATCCAATACCTATTGATGAAGTTGAAAGTGTAGACTCAATCGTTAAACGTTTTAAAACAGGGGCTATGAGCTATGGTTCTATAAGCCAGGAGGCACATGAAACCCTTGCAATTGCTATGAACCGTTTAGGCGGAAAAAGCAACAGTGGTGAGGGTGGAGAAAGTATTGACCGACTTACACCAGAAAAAAATGGCGACAGCCGTTGTTCTGCAATTAAACAGGTGGCTTCAGGACGTTTTGGTGTAACAAGCCGTTACCTTGTTAGTGCAAATGAAATTCAAATTAAAATGGCACAGGGTGCAAAACCAGGAGAAGGTGGACATCTTCCAGGAGGAAAGGTTTATCCTTGGATTGCAAAAACAAGACATTCAACCACAGGGGTTTCTCTTATTTCCCCACCACCGCACCACGATATTTATTCTATTGAGGACTTGGCACAACTTATTTACGACCTTAAAAATTCCAACAGAGATGCTCGTATTTCTGTAAAGCTTTGCTCTGAAGCAGGGGTTGGAACAATTGCGGCAGGTGTTGCAAAAGCGGGTGCACAAGTAATTCTTATTTCGGGCTACGACGGCGGAACAGGTGCGGCGCCAAGAACATCTATACAAAATGCAGGTATTCCTTGGGAAATGGGCTTGGCAGAAACACACCAAACTTTAATTAGAAACGGACTTAGAAACAAGGTGGCCATTGAAACAGACGGAAAACTGATGAGTGGACGTGACGTTGCAATTGCGGCACTGTTAGGTGCAGAGGAATTTGGGTTCGCCACAGCACCACTGGTAACTATGGGTTGTGTTATGATGAGGGTTTGTAATTTGGACACATGTCCAGTTGGTGTTGCAACACAAAACCCAGAGCTTAGAAAGAGATTTAAGGGCAAGCCAGAATATGTAATTAACTTTATGCGTTTTATTGCACAGGAGCTTAGGGAATATATGGCGAAGCTTGGTGTTAGAACAATAGAAGAAATGGTTGGCAGAAGTGACCTTCTTAAAATAAGAGATGGTGCAAAAACCAGAACAACAAAGGTGGATTTATCTCAGATTATTAATAATCCATTTGCGGAAGCAAACAAGAATTTCTGCTTTGACCCAAAACAAATCTTTAATTTTGAACTAGAAAAAACTATGGACATGCGTGTGCTTTTAAAGAAATTTGATGCTGCACTTAAAAATAAAGTGCCTACATCTGTAGAAATTGATGTTAAAAATACAGACCGTTCTCTGGGTACTATTTTAGGCTCTGAAATTACAAAGAGATATCCAGAGGGACTGGACGATGACACAATGAGGGTTAAATGTAAGGGTGCAGGCGGACAAAGCTTTGGTGCATTTATTCCAAAGGGACTTACGTTGGAACTTGAAGGCGATTGCAACGATTACTTTGGCAAAGGTCTTTCCGGTGGTAAGCTGATTACCTATCCACCGGTAAACAGCAAGTTTGAGCAAGATAAAAATATTATTGTAGGCAATGTTGCTCTTTACGGCGCAACTAGCGGAGAGGCATATATAAACGGTGTTGCAGGCGAGCGTTTCTGCGTACGTAACAGTGGTGCTAGGGCTGTTGTTGAGGGCGTTGGCGACCACGGCTGTGAATACATGACAGGTGGTATTGCCGTTATTATAGGTAAAACTGGTAAAAACTTTGCTGCAGGTATGAGCGGTGGCATTGTTTATGTTTTAGATGAGGATAGAGATTTTTACACAAGGGTTAACAAAGAACTTGTTTCTCTTGAAGAAGTTTTGCATAAGCAGGATGTTGCAGTGCTTAAAGAAATGATTGAGGCACATGTTGAAGCAACAGGTTCTAAAAAAGGCAAAGAGATACTTGACGATTTTGGAACTTATTTAGGCAAGTTTAAAAAGGTACTTCCTCACGATTATGACAAGATGTACAAAGCCATAATTAAAATGGAAGAAAAAGGCTTAAGCGGTGAAGAAGCACAGATTGAAGCATTTTATGCGAATATGAGAGGTTAGGAGGGGACAAAAATGGGAAAAGCTACAGGATTTTTGGAATATGAGAGAAAAATTGGGGAAGAAATAAGCCCTAAAGAAAGAATTAAAAACTTCAAGGATTTCCACAGCCATTTACCTAAAGAGCAGCAGCAGCTTCAGGGTGCAAGATGCATGGAGTGCGGTGTACCCTTCTGCCAAAGCGGTATGATGATAAAAGGAATGACTTCAGGCTGCCCTTTAAATAATTTGATTCCTGAGTGGAATGACATGGTATATTTAAAAAAACCCGAGCAAGCATTGGCAAGGCTGTTAAAAACAAACAGCTTTCCAGAATTTACATCACGTGTTTGCCCTGCACCGTGTGAGGCGGCATGTACTTGCGGATTGAATGATGAGGCGGTTACCATAAAAGAAAACGAGTGGGGTATTATTGAAAACGGGTACGAAACTGGTCTTATAAAAGCGAATCCACCTAAGGTTAGAACTGGTAAAAGGATTGCAGTTGTTGGCAGTGGACCTGCGGGGCTTGCGGCGGCAGACCAGTTAAACAAGCGTGGTCATAGTGTAACTGTGTTTGAAAGAAGCGACCGTGTTGGCGGACTTTTGATGTATGGTATACCCAACATGAAGCTTGAGAAAGAAGTAATAGACCGCAAGGTTGACATAATGAGAGAAGAAGGCGTGGAATTTGTAGTAAATGCCGATGTTGGTAACACTGTTAAGGCAGAAAAGCTTACAAAGGAATACGACAGCGTTATACTTGCATGCGGTGCGTCAAACCCTAGGGATATAAAAGTGCCTGGGCGTGAGGGTAAGGGTATTTACTTTGCTGTAGATTTTCTTAAAGCAACTACAAAAAGCCTGTTAGACAGCAATCTTGCAGATGGAAAGTATATTTCTGCAAAAGGCAAGAACGTGTTGGTAATTGGTGGTGGCGATACAGGCAACGACTGTGTTGGTACATCCATACGCCATGGCGCAAAGAATGTTATTCAGCTTGAAATGATGCCAAAGCCACCGCTTACAAGGGCGGCAGATAATAGCTGGCCTGAATGGCCGAAGGTGCTTAAAACCGATTACGGTCAGCAAGAGGCGATTGCAGTTTTTGGCAGTGACCCTCGCCTTTATGAAACAACAGTAACAGATTTTATACTGGACAAAGAGGGCAAAGTTAAGCAAGCAAAAATTGTTAAGCTAGAGCGTAGCTTTGACAAAAACGGAGTAATGAGTTTTGTGAATGTTAAAGGCAGTGAAAAAACAATTGATGTTGATTTAGTGCTGATAGCAGCCGGATTTTTAGGTACACAAAATTATGTTACAAAGGCATTTAAGGTGGAAACTGACCAGCGCACAAATGTTAAAACTGCTGCAAATAGCTATGCAACAGGCGTACCAAAAGTATTTGTTACAGGCGACATGCATCGTGGTCAAAGCCTTGTTGTATGGGCAATACAAGAGGGCAGAGGTGCGGCAAAAGAGGTAGACAAGGCACTTATGGGCTATAGCAATTTGGCTTAAAACATAATACACAGAGCGAAGACAAACCTTGGGCATTGCCCAAACCCACTTGCTTTTTGAAAAAAGCAAGACCAAAAACTTTTATTAAAACCGCATATTTATGCGGTTTTAATTGGGTTAAGGTAGCAATGGCAAAGAAGTGCCATCTGTCCAAAGGATAGCTTTGCCTTGCAAAGTGCTGACCAGAAACCCTTGTGGATGTTTGAGGGTAAAGCCTTCAAGGCCGTATGTATTTTTATAGGAATTATGGCTAAAATAATACCCAAAGGGGTGTTAACATGCTTGCTATAGGCGTTGTTGGTGATGATAAAGGCGTAGTATTAGGTGTGCTGGCGGATATATTTATGCGCAATGGCATACCCTTTTTTGCATCCGCACAAAAAGATGGAGATGGTATTGCAGCCGCATTTGCTCAGGCAGTAAAGGGAAAAGCCAAGGTGGTTGTAATGAGTATAAGCGGTACCGATTGGGAAAAAATAGGTACATTGAGGTTTGATATATTTGTATTTTTGGTTAAGAAAGAACAATGTGAAGTAGTGCTTTCCTCGCTGCTGAAACAAAAAAATATATTAATTGTAAATAACGACTCACCATTACCGCAAAAAATATCTACATGCGGCGAAACTACACTTATTACCTGTGGCTTTAACCATACGTCAAGCGTAACAGTTAGCAGTGTGGGTGATTTTGCTGATAAAATTCAGTATTGCTTGCAACGCACACTTTTAACCCTTAATGGTGAAGCTATAGAACCGCAGGAGTTTTCGGTTTGCGGTAACAGCAATGACATAACAGAAGTTTTAGCGGCAGTAACAGCGGCAATTATATCAGGCGCAGAAGTTTAAAGTCTAAATTTTGGCTGGCTGAATAAATCTATATTATATAGAAATTCAGGGGTCGTATAATTTTATTATAAAAGCGACCTCCAACTAAAATTTACTATTGAGGGGAGTTTTTTAATATGCCTAAGGATACTGCTGCTGAAAACAACTATATTTTATTATCTGGTGAAATTTCCTCGCCATGCCGTTTTAGCCATGAAATATATGGTGAGGGGTTTTATACCTTTGATTTGTTATCTCAGCGCTTAAGCGGAAACAGTGATATTTTGCCCGTTACCATATCGGAACGGATTATGGAAGGACAAAGTCTTGATGTCGGACGCAAAGTTTGTGTTAAGGGTCAAATTAGAAGCTATAACAGCTATTGTGATAAGCGAAGCAGGTTGGTGCTTACGGTGTTTGCAAAGGAATTGGATTTTCAGGAATGTGAGGATACCAACCAGATTTTTTTGAATGGATACATATGTAAAAAGCCTGTGTATCGCACAACTCCATTTGGAAGAGAAATAACTGATATTTTGTTGGCGGTAAATCGTGCGTACAACAAAAGTGATTATATACCATGTATTTTTTGGGGAAGAAATGCAAAATATACAGGTAACCTTACAACTGGTGATAACATACAAGTTTGGGGTCGAGTACAAAGTAGGCAATATCAGAAGAAAAATGAGGATAGCATAGAAGAAAGAACCGCATATGAAATTTCTGTGTCGAGAATTGAGAAAAAAGCTGAACAATAGTTTAGCGTATTTTGCGGTATGGTTGACATATTCTTCCAATATTAGTAAAATTGTTATATACTAGGATAATGATTAAAATTGAATTATTACCGAGGAAAAAACAGTGGGGGGTATGTAAAATGATAACAAACCTTTATCTTGAATTTAGGGAACACAAGGTGACAGAGAAAAAAATAGTAGAAGCTGTTAAAGCATTATGGAAAAGCGAAGGAAAGCGTCTTAAGGATTTAGTTACCCTGGATATTTACTTCAAAGCGGAAGAAGGAATGTGCTATTACATCATTAATGATGAGGAGACAGGAGGCTTTTCCTTGGGTAGCTTGGAATAATTAACCGCCTAAGCCTGATACAAAAAGTATATTGACAAAATTAAAATTAGGGTATATGATTTCTGCAGTTTAACAGTTCAGGAGTTTGAGGTGCTTATTATGCGTGAAGGAAATATATATTTGTATTATGGCGGAGGCAAAGGAAAGACTACCCTTGCTATAGGCCAGGGTATGAGGGCTGTAAGCGAAGGGCTTTCAGTTGTTATGGTGCAGTTTTTGGATTACAACAACAATAAGGAATATTTAACCCTTAAGCGAATGGAACCCGAATTTAGGGCGTTTAGATTTGAAAAACGTCGTGAGAGCCTTGAAAAAGCCGATGAGAATGAAATTAAAAATGAAATTAATTTGGCCTTCAATTTCAGTAAAAAAATACTGGAAACAGGTGAAAGCGAAATGCTTATATTAGACGGCGTTATTGATGCTGTTGCAAGCGGTTTAATTGATGAAGCTGAGTTGGTTGAGGTACTTGAAAAGCGAAGCAGTTACATGGACATTATAATTACGGGAAGCAAGATATGCCCATTGGTGGCAGAATGTGCAGACTATATTTATAGCATAAATAAAGAAAAAACTCCTGTGGAGGATTAAAAGAAAGAGCATTGCCAATAATTTAACGGCAATGCTCTTTTAATTTATTTCATTACATTTTTCATTGAATAAAACCCTGCTGGTTTGCCTGCTAGGTATTTAGCGGCCTTAACAGCACCTACGGCAAATATTTCTTTGCTAATTGCAAGGTGGCTGATAGTAACAACCTCATCTTTACCTGCAAACACAACATCATGTTCGCCTGAAATTGTTCCTCCACGAAGGGAATGAATGCCAATTTCATGTCTTTCTCGTTTTTCTCTTACTTGTGAACGGTCGTAAACGTAATGCATTTTGTCATCAAGTGCCTCGTTAATTGAATCTGCAATGGCAAGGGCAGTACCGCTTGGTGCATCAATCTTTTGGTTATGGTGTTTTTCAACTATTTCAATATCAAAGCCAGAGTCAAAAAGAACATCAGCAGCTTTTTGAACAAGTGAAAGAATTAAGTTCACACCAACGGACATATTTGCACTTTTAAGTACAGCAACATCGGCAGATACCGCTTTAACTTCTTCATCAAGTTCAGCAGAAAAGCCTGTTGTGCAAAGAACCACAGGAATTTGCGTAGCTTTGGAAAACGCTAAAAGATTTGGGATAGCTGATGCAATTGAAAAATCTATAATTACGTCGGCGGCCACGTTGCACTGAGCAGGTGTTGCAAATACAGGGTAATTTGCCTGTGGTGTGCTAGGGTCTATGCCAGCTACTATTTGGCAGTTATCATCGGTAGCTACGATACTTTCAACTACCTTGCCCATTTTACCGCCACAGCCATGAAGAATAATGTTTGTCATAAGTTTTTATACCTTTCTTTGGTAATTGTATTATTAAGTGGGGTATCAGTTGATAATATATCGGTTTAGTGGCAACGGGTACCCCACTTTAAGTATTTTATTTAATTAAGTTATGTTTTCTCATTGCGGTTTTTAGCTTTTCAAGGTTTGCCTCTTCTATAGGGAAAAGTGGTGCTACTGTTGGCCCTGCATTATAGCCCATAAGATTCACGGCTGTTTTAACAGGTACAGGGTTAACCTCTATAAAAAGTGTGTTTGCAATTGTAAGTGTGTTCAGGAAAAGCTCACGGCTGCCAGCAATATCACCGTCAAAGAATTTTTGACAAATAGTATGTGTTGTTTGTGGCATTATGTTTGCCAGCACCGATATAACACCCTTTGCTCCTACGGCAAGCATAGGCAATGTCTGGTCATCGTTGCCAGAGTAAATATCAAAATCAGGTCCGCAAAGCTCTGCAATTTGGGCAACCTGAGAAAGGTCGCCGCTTGCTTCTTTAACAGCAACAATATTTTTAATTTTTGAAAGGGCAAACACTGTGCTTGGTGTAATATTAACCCCTGTACGTGATGCCACGCTATAAAGGATGATAGGAATATTTACGCTTTCAGCAATAGCTGTGTAGTGCTGTATAAGACCCTTTTGAGTAGTTTTGTTGTAGTATGGGGTAACAATAAGAAGACCGTCTGCACCCTGTTTCTCGGCGCCCTGGGCCAGCTCAATTGCATGGCTTGTTACGTTGCTGCCTGCACCTGCAATTACAGGTACACGCTTGTTTACTACATCAACAGTGAATTTGATTACTTTAAATTGGTCTTCGTCGCTAAGAACGGAAACCTCACCTGTTGTGCCTGCAATAACAATACCATCCGTACCGTTGTCAAGCTGAAACTCTATAAGCTCTTTTAATGTATCATAGTTTACTGTTTTGTCCTCATTAAATGGTGTTACAATAGCTACTGCTGAACCTGTGAAAATAGACATATTAAGCTCCCTTCTGATTATAAAACCTTTTAGTTTCTACTGCATGGCTGCGATTAACAATTCGGCAATCTGCACTGCGTTTGTTGCCGCACCCTTACGGATATTGTCTGCTACAACCCAAATATTAACGCCGTTGTCAACGCTTTCGTCACGGCGAATTCTTCCGATAAATACTTCGTCTTTGCCAGCGGCATTAAGGGCAAGTGGATATACATTGTTTTTTACATCATCTTCAATTACAATACCTGGTGCGGATGCTAAGGTTGATACAACTTCGTTCATATCAAAGCTATTTTCAAACTCAACATTAATAGATTCACTGTGGCTGTCAAAAACAGGCACACGAACGGTTGTTGCTGTTACCTTCATTTCGTCGTTGTGTAAAATTTTTCTTGTTTCCCAAATCATTTTCATTTCTTCTTTGGTGTAACCGTTTTCCATAAATACATCTATATGTGGAAGACAGTTGTTGGCAATTTGGTGAGGGAATTTCTTTGGTGCTTCACCTTTTAATCCGTCTTCAAGGTCTTTCCAGCCAGCAACGCCTGCACCTGAAACAGCTTGGTAAGTAGAGTATACAACCCTTTTAATTTTATATTTATCATCCAGTGGTTTCAATGCAACCATAGCTTGAATTGTGGAACAGTTAGGGTTGGCAATAATTCCATTGTTCCAATTAATATCTTCTGGGTTAACCTCAGGCACTACAAGAGGAACAGTAGGGTCCATTCTCCACTGTGCAGAATTATCTACAACTACACAGCCGTGTGCCGCTGCAATAGGTGCAAATTTTGCGCTTGTGCCGCCGCCTGCAGAGAAAAGAGCAATGTCGATGGGTTTATCAAATGAATTTTCTGTAAGCTCTTCAACGGTGTATTCTTTGCCCAGAAATGTAAGTTTCTCTCCTGCGGAACGTGCTGAAGCCATTACATAAAAGTTTTCAATAGGAAGATTTCTCTCCTCCAGAACTTTAAGGAAAGTTCTGCCAACCATACCTGTTGCGCCTACTACGGCTAAGTTTACTTTCTTCATAAATATATCACTCCTATTTTAAAATATATAGCTTAAATATAGCTTATGGTTTAGTTTTTGATGGTACAAAAAAACCGGTGCAAGCACCGGCTAAATTTAACAAAATACGAACAACCCCAAAATGTAATAAGGATGTTATTTATGTTGATAAACTTAGTAGCGCTCCATCAAAAACATTGATGACAGTCATTAGGCTATTAACCGTAACAACCAGATCGAAAGTTCCAGGGACTTTTCAAATCTTCGGCACCGTTCCCTTTTAATATATGTCTATTGCACCTGATTGCATCCATATATTTACTGATGAAAAATGCACCTCTACCTATCTAAATAATAGTATCACTAAAATTATGCAGTGTCAAACCCTTTAATAAATAATTTTAGTGTTTAATGTAAAAAAGGCATAAAAACCAATGGTTAAGGTAATTTTATATATATAACTACAAAGGTGATATATGTAGAAGGAGGCAATTGAAGTGGAGAAGAATAAAGTCGCATTGAATATGCTTACAGAAGAAGACAAGGCAAAATATGAGATTGCCGAGGAACTTGGGCTTTTGGACAAGGTAAGGGCAGGTGGATGGAAGAGCCTAACAGCTAAGGAAAGTGGGAAAATAGGCGGAACAATAGCTTCAAGAAAAAGTAAAAAAGAAAAAAATAAAAATAATAAAAAAGATGTTGACAAATAAAGTAAGAGAGTGTATTATATTAAATGTTCGCAGCACAAAGTTGCTGTGTGGCGGAAATGTGGAGAGGTGTCCGAGTGGTTTAAGGAGCTGGTCTTGAAAACCAGTGACTCCGCAAGGGGCCGTGGGTTCGAATCCCACCCTCTCCGCCATTTTTTTTATTTGGTAGAGCCTTGAGGAGAAGTACCCAAGTGGTTGAAGGGGTTCGCCTGGAAAGCGGATAGGTCGTTAATAGCGGCGCATGGGTTCAAATCCCATCTTCTCCGTTTATTTACTTAAACGGATTACCTAAGTACATAGTGCGAAGCATTGGCTTTCGTTTATTCATTTATAGATGGTATGGTGAATTCCGATGTGCAGTAATTCTAATTTAATGTTGTAGGGGTATAGTTCAGTTGGTAGAACGTTGGTCTCCAAAACCAAATGTCGAGGGTTCGAGTCCTTCTGCCCCTGTTAGTTGAAAGCCTTGTAAACACTGCGTTTGCAAGGCTTTTTTCTTTTTGTATTTATGCCATTTAATAAGTTTTGGTCATTGTTTGGTCATTATTGAAAAAAAGCACTTCAAAACGAATTTGAAGTGTATTTTAATTAATTCGGTTTTTTATTTAATAAATCCTGCAATATATCTGCTGCTTGTTCATCTGCTGACTGTATTGCATGGGCATATATTCTTGTTGTTGTGGATGCATTGGAATGTCCTAATCTTTTAGCTACCGTTGTTACATTCACACCGTTCATAATCATTAAGCTTGCATTTGTATGACGAAGCGAATTATTGTTACATTAGGCAAGTCATGCTTTTTTAGAAATTTTGGGACCACGCTGTTAATGTGCCAGGTGTATAGGTCTTCCGTTCCATTGGGTAAAAATAAAATCGTCATTTTCCCATTGGTCACCAACTTTTATTCTTTCTTTGTTTTGCTCTACTTTATGTTTTTTCAATAACTTAAAACATATATCGGATACTTTTATAATCCTTTTAGACTGATCGGTCTTTGGTGAATCCTCAAAAATTCCCATTTCAGGCAAATAGAGAATTTCTCTTGGAATGTTAATAAGGCGTTTGTTAAAATCAATATCAGACCATTTTAAGCCACACAGTTCGCCCCTACGCATACCAGTATAAACAAATAGGGTAATTATAGTTTGGTATTGTAATGGTTCATTTTCAAGTGCTTTAAATAAGTCGGCAACTTGATAATCTTCTAAATAACGGCTTTCCTTTTTCTTAACCGATGGAGTTTTAACCCTAGTGCATGGATTAGAAGGGATTACCTGCCATTCTACTGCAGTTTGTAGGATGGTTGATATTAACCTGTGATGGTGCTGTATTGTTTGCTGTGACAGCGTTGTTTTGCTTGTATCGGGTGAAAACAAATCATTTAGCTTATATCCTAAAGATGCAGCTATTGCCTCCGCATATGTCAACCTAATTTTAAGATCTTTGCATGCCTGGTTGAATGTTGCTACAGAAAAATTATGGTTACTCGCAAGATCCGTTTTTGTAGAGCCTGATTTCTTCCATATCATTGTTATATCTTGCTTAGGAATATAGCAAATATCTTCTCTTACACCTTCTTCCCCAAGATTTTCATAGAATCTCATTAAATGCAAGGGCTGTAATTTTGAAAGCTTTATATGTCCAATTGCTTTATTTATCCTTGTTAACAGTATTTTATAACGTGCAACGGGCTTATTTTTTTATCTGCATTTTTCAAGCAATATTTCTCGAAGAACTTGAGAAAAATTAATGTTTCTTGCTACGGCTTCTTCATTAAGCCATTGTGGAATTGTTAAAGTTTTTTAACAGCCTTGCTATTATTTTTCTTTAAATTAAGATAACATATCAAATTCAATTACAACAATCAATTGACCGTTTTCAACTGTAAGTTCAATTGGTAAGGATGGCTGCGGAACAGGTCTTTTTTCTTCCTGCAGATAGGTAGGCGTAAGCCCTAACACATCAACTGCCATTTCATAAGCAGCGTCAATGTTATCGTCGTGGGTAAAGCAGCCGTCTACATCGGGAAAATTAAAATATAAAACAGGAGGTTATGTTATGGAATTTTATTTTAAAACTATTGGAACAGAGATACATCTTTATCGTGAGGATGGCCTTTTTGATGATGATTTGGGCGAATTAACAAAAACTATTACTGGAAAATTAAAAAATAATAAAATTTTTGGAGGAAATTTTGTACTTGAAGATATTTCTGGGGTCTTTTAGAAGAAGAACGGTATTCAATTAATAGCAAAGATGGTTTAAGTGGCATTTTAGAGAAAAAAGGGTTAGCGATAGATATTTTTTGAAGTAGATGCAATTATGTTTACACAAAAAGGCTCATTGTATTGAACCTAAAGGCTTATTTAGTACCATATAAGTGTAAGTGTTAGAGCAAATCATTAGTGATTGAACATTTGAACTTATTTTAATTTATAATAAGGGAGTAATTGGTCTGACGTGGTGCTTATTTGGATTAACGCCAGGAATGGTGTCACTGTTAATGTATGTAGTATATGAAATTGCAAAAAAAAGGTTGCGAGTGCAATAAAAAAGGAGCCGAAGCTCCTTAATTGTCCTAACACAGCAATTTTTCAACAAATTAAAACCACAGCAAGGTTATAGGCGTTAGATTTATAAGTCTTTCGGATCCGGAGCGACAATGTTATTTTCAATGATGGTCCTTGCAAGGTCGGTGTCAATCTCAGGATTTTCGCTGTAAGTGTATTTTTCTTTTTTTTCGTCTGTTGCAGGTTTTTGTTTACTTTTTTTATCCATACTTTTCACCTCTGAGTTAGGATATCCGGAAAAAATAATATTATGTGTGTGGAGAACCATATAAAAACAGACTTAATCATCTCCACGAAGCAAGTTTTCAGCGTAATCCTTTAAGCTCTCGAATGAGTTAACACCATCGGCACGAGTGCTTATCTGGTCTCGGACGTAATCCGGGAGTTTGTCATAATATTGTTTGGCCTTTAAATCGCTTTTAAAAAGTTCATACATATCTGAGTATTTTTGCATTACATCACCTCTCGTTTTATAGGTCTTGAAGGTCAGCAGCGGGCATGTTATTTTCCATGTTATCCCTTGCAAGGTCAGTGTCGATTACTGGGTACGATTTAGAAATAGGAAGTTCTATTTCTCCATCTATTGTGGGTTGTTTTTTGTCTTCATCCATATTATTCACCTCAAGCTAAGGATGCCCGAAATGGAGGAAATTATGTGCATGAATAATACTAGGAAGATTAGTTACACCTGAAAAATGAGCATAAAAATAAGCGGGTGATGAGAATCGAACTCACGTGTTCAGCTTGGAAGGCTGACGTTCTACCATTGAACTACACCCGCACGTAGGTATTATTATAACTAATTTATGGAAAATGTCAAGTTTTAGATTTAGGGGTGATTACACAATGACTAAATTATTTATTGTATACAAAGAGAAGAGCAAAATTACTATTACTCCCCAAGGTTCTGGGGCAGTACAATATGTCCCAACAGAGTCTTTCTCTAAGAGTTCGACAAATAACTTTATAGTTGTAGAATATATGTCACAAAAAATGAAAACTTAAAAAATCTAACACAAAAATCATTGTAAAATATTTACAGTTAGTATATAATTTAATTTGAAATTAAAATAAACTAAATTATGGGGCTACTTATACGAGGTTTGTTTATGGAGATAATAGAGGAAACAGCAGCTACAATGACAAATGATATGGCTAGTAGGGTGCCGACAGAATTTGTTCCATTTGTATTTGTATTATTAGTGCTATTGATTTTTGTGTGTATAATTGTTAGAGATATGCAAAAAGTACATAAAAGTAGTATCAAAGAAATTAGAGAGGCGTATAATAGCAGTATGCAGTTCAATCAGAAAACAATTGAAGATTTACGAGCAACTATTAAAAATGAAAGAGCAGAACGAGAAAGAGAAAAGGAGTATTATCGAAAAATTGGATTGTCAACCCTTATTTGTACAGAAATTATTTAGACAAAATAGCATTACGATAATCCACGGGAGACAAGTAATCCAAGGCTCCGTGGATACGCTTTTTGTTAAACCAGTTGACATAATCAGCAAGTTCAATCCTGAGTTCATTTACGCTATTAAAAATCCTGTCAAATGCGAATTCTGTTTTGATGATTTTATATGTTGCTTCAGCGACTGCGTTATCATAAGGACAACCCTTATGGCTTAGGGAACGTTTTATGTTAAAAGCTGCGAGAACCTCGTCAATAAGCTTATTTTTAAACTCACTTCCTCTGTCCGTATGGAAAATTTGAACCTTTGACAGATTGATACTACTACTAAGAAAAGCATCATAAACAAGCTCGGCTGTCTTGTTTGGACCAGCAGAGAAACCAATTATTTCCCGGTTGAACAGATTTATCAGCAAGCAGATGTAATGCCATTTATTCTTAACTCTGACGTATGTCAAGTCGCTTACAACAACTTCAAGATGATTTCTGTCATTAAACTCCTGGTTTACAACATTATTAACTATATCATTATTACAGTTGGCTTTATGTACTTTATACTGCTTTACAGTGTAATTTGAAACAAGGTTGTACTTTTTCATAATATCTCTGATTTTTCTTCTTGAAGCTATGATTTTTATCTTTCTGAGTTCAATTTTGATTTTCTTTGAACCATAGTTGTTACGGCTTTCCTTGAAGATTCTGATGACTTCATTTTCAAGTGTGCTATCAATATGCCTTGTCTTTTTTCTGTAGTAAACAAGGCTTCTTGGAATGTTTAATGACCTGCACATTGCACTGATACTGTACTTTGACTTGTTTGAAAGAATCAAGTCTATTTTCGTGCCATTATCAGTGCTGCCTGCTTTAAAATATCATTTTCCATAAGTAATTGCTTGTTTTGTTTACGTAATAAGATAAGCTCATTTTCTTCATCTGTACGGTTATCTTTAGCCTTAAATGAGCCCGAACTTGAATAATCTTTAACCCATTTTGCGACAGTTGATTTTCCTATTCCGTATTCTTCTGCTATTTTACTGGCAGATTTACCATTCTCATAAAGTGATACTATTTGTTTCTTGAATTCTTCTGTGTAATTTTTAATTTTTCCTGGCATGATATTCTTCCCCTAACTTTTTTATTTTTTTATCATATCATGTCTAAATGTTTTCTGTCTAATTTATTGTAGCCTATCCAAATACTCAAAAATTCAAAACTGTAAAAAATAACAAATTTGAACATGTAGGACAGAAAGGGGGCGATTATATGACAAATTTGAGTAGCCTGTATGCTTGCTATGTTTTATCAGCGTGTATTGCACTAATCACTCTGTTTAGTTCGTTTTTATTTAGATATAGAACGTTTAAAGAAACAAAAGCAGCAAATGTTGTGCATAACATGTCACGACTACAATATAAATATTATACGGCCTTAGCGAATGGTGAATTTTCGAAATATCCAGAAATTAAAAAGCAAATTGAAAAAACATTAAATGTTTATAGTGCAATCATAAAAAATAATGATTATAACTTTAAAGAAGTACTAATTGTTAGGAAAAAGAAAGTAAACTACAAAGATATTATTATGAGTGAGTTATTTAAAGAATTTCATAAAATTTCAAAAACAACTGGGAGCCTAAACGAAATTATGAAATTAGATAACCAAATAAGAGAAGAACTAATGTTATTAAAAAAACCGATACAGTGTAGGCTTTGGCTAATCTTTCAAAATATGTTTTTACATATTTTAAGATTGATTGCGTGCGTTGCAGGGAAATTTGAAAACAAGCCGAAAAATCATATCCATAAACATATTAATGAAATAGATGAATATCGAGGTAATTTTTACGACGTTGCTCATGCATAACTTTTTAAACTCCGCAAACAGCGGAGTTTTTTATTGTTTTGTTAAAACCACAGGTTCTACCTATGGGTAAAAAATCAATCCCCTTGCAAGTATAAAACGAACTATTGTTAATTTTGACAATGGAATAGTATTCGATTTTGTAGTATTATAAAGTTTAAAATTAACAGTAGTTGTATCATAGTGTATTAAAGGAGAATATAGTCTATGGAAAAAAAATTACCTATCGGATTATTTAATGGTACAGTGGCTACAACAAATGGATTATACCGTATAAATGATATAGATATTGACAACGCTAGAAGATACATAAAAGAAAATGGGTTCATATCGGCTATTGGGCATGAAGCTACAGCTGAAATCATGTCAGATATATTAGGATTTAATATTTTAATGAATAGAATTCAATTCCATCAAGAAGTAGGGCAAGTTGCCATTGTTTTTAAATTAAATGTAAGGCCACCAGAAGGAGAGCTGTTAAATCGTGAAGAACTTGAATGTGTTGGGTATAGTTTGAAGATAATGGAAAGATTAGAATAGTGGTACGTATAGAAGTTCGGATTTCGTTCAGTTTTAGTAACGAAGAGAACTAATAACACAGCCCCTAAGGAGTAAAATCTCCTAGGGGCATTTTTTATTAATATGCTAAATGCAATGGTATGATCATATTATGAAAAGAGGGGTGAAGATAATGTATATAAGGATTATTGATCCGAATATTTCGATTTTTAATGGAGACACAAATGAATTTATTGGAAGCGCCAGATTTAACTTAACACCAGAATCAGAAAAGGATCTTCTGCAATTAGTTAATTACAATATCACGCCAAAGTCATTATTATTATTAAATTTAATTTTTTACCAGCAGTCAACCTATTTTGATCCGCCAACTTTAGACCAGCCAACTAATCGCAAAGGGATATTAAGAGCAATATTATTAAATGATTCTGGGGAGCAAGTACCAATAGAAATCCGTTTAAGATATGATGCAATAGCCAGAGGTAATCTTACAGGCATCCGTACCTTTTTTGAAAGCGCTGAGTACAATAATATAGCTGTAGATTCGATAGAAAGAATTTCATACTAATTTTTTTACATACCAATTAGTTTGCGTACTTTGTTGTAAGCCGTACCCCTTTGGATTGACGGAGGGGATTGTTTTTTAGAAATCATAATGAAAAAACCGCTTGTGTTGCTTTGTGCTATAAAAAGTGGATGGTCAACTATGAAGACCATCCACGAACAAAGTTTTATTATTCTGTTTTACTGGAATGTTTAACTATGTGGGTAGTTATAATTAATTTTCCGATGGAACTTCAGAAGTTATAGATGCAGAAAAAGTACTATTTGAAGTCGTGTCCTGGGTTGTATTGATGGCAGTGTTGTCCTGGATAGCCTCATCAATATCAATCATTTCATTTTCTTCATCCCAAGTTACATCGAAGTCAAGTGCTTCAGATAAGAATCGAAGAGGGAGATATGTTCTGCCACAAGTCACTTCAACGGGGTTGCTAATTTCAACAGGAGCTCCATTTATTAGAACAGTAGTGCTATTACCAGTAATTTCAACTACGGTGTCATCTTTGGTAATGGTAACTGTATTTGTATCTTCATTCCATATTACTTCAGCGCCAAGTTCCTCGGAAATAGCTCTAAGGGGAACCAATGTAACGCCGCCCTTTATATAGGCAGGGGCATCGAATTTGATTATATTGTTATTTACAGTTACGCACCCAGCATCTAAAATATTAGCATCCTCATAAATCTGTGCAATTAGTTCCGATGCATTATTAAATTGGTCAAGCTCTGTTTCTGAATACATGGTTTTCACTACCATATATCGTTGGTTAATGGTTTCCTTAATTTGTGACTGAATTTCTTTTGCTTGTTCATTCAGCTCATTAATACTAGCTAAGAGAGCCTCGGCTTGCACTGTATCGCCAGAAGCTAAGAGAGCCTCATATTGGGCTTCAAGAGCTTCTTTCTGCTGATTTAAGGAACTTTTCTCTTGCTGTAATTCCTTCTTTTTCTCTGTTAGCTCAGTTTTAAATTGCTTTTTATTAGTTTCCTGTTTTTCTTGCTTATTTAAAGTTTCGTTACTTTCACTAATTGTTTCTTCTGTATCTACGATGGAATCGGGTATATCTGATGAGTCATCTGAGATTTCTTTTGTATTCTTAGACTCCTTAGAGTCGGAGTCAGAAGATTTTGTTTCGGAATTATTGTTACTGCTGTTACTGTTACTGCTTTTTTTCGAATTTCCTTTTGCCGACACGGACATAACCATTACGGATTGTGCCATAATTATTACCAAAAATAATGTTAATAACTTTTTCATGTTTTACCTTCCCTTCTAATAAAAAAACTGCATGCCAAATTGGCACACAGCTATTTATTCTGTGACCTCTTAGGCAACCCGGCTATCATAGCATAATGCCTTAGACCCGTGGCTTTGCGTCCTTGACTTTAATCAAGTTTGCTAGTATCTGAGATATCTCTAATGCTAGTATAAATTAATATAATCTGTATGTCAATATTTTCAACAAAATACGTTATATTGTTGAATAAATATTTTCCACACAAAACATAGAGGGATTAATGCCCTCTATGTTTGTTCTTGCGTTTTTCTTGGTTTAATTCAAATTTACGTTGTTTTTCGTCTTCACGTTGTTTACGTGAGCGAACCTTGCGTTCCAATTTTCCTTGTTCGTGCTGAAGCTTTAACGCCTGCTGTGCTTTTGTTCCAACCCCTTTGTTGTGTAGCTGCTTTTTTACTTCACGCTGCATTCTTTTAGGATTTATACGTTTATCAGCAATTGTTTCGCTTTCTACAGATGGACTAAATCTAAGCCACTTCCATTTTTCCATTATAAACTCATATACATCACAGTCCTTGGGCTCGGCACCAAACGTAATTTTGGCAACTACATATCCGCAGTCATCCTCACGCTCGTAAATGCCAACCCAAAATGGTTCATTAAAAAAAATAGTTAGCTTTGATACAGTCTTTTCCATAATAATTCCTCCTTATAATTTACACTACAAAGAAGGGACAACCAAAGGAGGCAGGTTACTGACAGCTTTCGCTGCGTCCGGACTACCAACCGGAACTGTGTTTTTATCTTTGTATTTTACAACTTAACAGGCATTTAGATAAATCCAAATGTTTGTTATTAATAAAGTATATATCAATTATTTAAATTATTCAATCCACAAAAGAATAGTCGATATATGTATAATACCGTGTGATATTGTCACAGATAATAATTTAAATTTTGTTATAATGGGAAACATAGATAAATGAAAATAATTTAAAAACGAAATACAATAAATTATAGGAGGAAAAAATATGTTTAATTTCTTAAAAAAAGACAAAGGCGAAGTTATTAATATAAATGATATGGATAGTCTTATTGGAACAGTGGAATTAATTGATATTAGAGAACCTTTTGAATATAAATTCGGTAGTTTAAAAACAGCTAAAAATATTCCAATGGGAAATTTATTAAATGCACCCAATAAATATTTAATTAAGGATAAGACGTATTATATCATGTGCCAGTCGGGTGCAAGAAGTTCAATGGCTGCAAGAGTACTTACAAAACAAGGATATAATATTATTGATGTTGCAGGTGGTATTGGTTCTTATGTAGGAACAAACAGAAAATAAAGTATTTAAACTAAGGAGGAATATATTATGGGTAAAAAGATATTGATTATTGGTGGAGTTGCTGGTGGGGCATCATCGGCTGCCAGGCTTAGAAGAAATAGCGAAGAAGATAATATTATTATGTTTGAAAAAGGGCCGCATGTTTCATTTTCAAATTGTTCTCTGCCTTACCACTTAAGTGGAGTAATTAAGGAAGCTGAAGATTTGGTTTTAATGAGTCCTGAGCTATTTTTAAAACAATATAACATAGATGCAAGGGTCAATAGCGAAGTGATTTCAATTGATAGAAAAAATAAATGTGTTACAGTTAAGAGAACTGATTCAGGTGAAAACTATACTGAAAAGTACGATAAATTGATATTATCCCCTGGGGCTTCTCCAATTTTGCCCAAAATTCCAGGGATTGAAAACGCAAATATTTTTACAGTTAGAAATGTTGTGGATATTGATAAGCTAAACCAATTTATAAAACGAATTGATACGAAAGAGGTAACCGTTATTGGCGGAGGATTTGTTGGGGTTGAGGTTGCGGAGAATCTATGTGAATCTGGTTACGACGTATCCCTTATTGAGGCAGGCAACCAGATATTAAGACCCTTTGACTATGATATGGTTCAAATATTCCATAAAGTGTTGCTTGACCATAATGTAAACTTAATTCTTGGGGATAAAGTTGAAAAGTTTGAAGAAAATAAAGTGGTATTAGGTTCTGGCAAAAAGGTTAATGCAAGTGCTGTTGTGATGGCAATAGGTGTAGCACCTGAAACATATCTTGCAAAAGAGGCTGGATTGGAAATTGGTGAAACAGGTGCAATTAAGGTGGATAAAAATTATCAGACAAGTGATGCTGATATTTATGCAGTAGGGGATGCGATTGAAGTTTATCATGCGTTAACCCATTCCATGACTAAATTATCTTTAGCAGGGCCAGCTTTAAAGCAAGCAAGGTCAGTTGCAGACCATATTAACAATAAAACCACACAAAATAAAGGGTATATTGGCTCATCAGCAATAAAAGTATTTGAATACAATGGTGCTGCAACCGGATTAAATGAAGCACTAATTGAAGTAAATAATATGAAAATTAAGTACGATATTGTGCGCACTATTCTTTCGGATAAGGTTGGAATTATGGCTGATGCCTCTCCAATGAATTTCAAACTGCTATTTGAAGTTCCATCAGGTAAAATTTTAGGAGCACAGGCAATTGGCAAAGGTGATGTTACAAAAAGAGTTGATATTATTGCAACGGTTATAAAGTTTGGTGGAACTGTTGAGGACTTAAAAGACCTGGAACTGTGCTATGCGCCTCCATTTTCAACTGCAAAGGATATTGTTAATTATGCTGGATATGTTGGGTCTAATCTTTTAAATGGTGATTATAAGCAGGTAAATGTGGACAAGGTAAGGGAACTGGTGGAAAATGGCAACATTATTATTGATGTTAGAGAGCAACTAGAATATGAAAAAGGGCATATTAAAGGAGCAACAAATATTCCGCTAAGTGAACTTAGGGAAAGAATAAAGGAAATTCCAAAGGACAAACCTGTATATCTTCATTGCAGGTCAGGTCAAAGAAGCTATAATGCAGTTTTGGCACTTCAAAATGCAGGTTACAAAAATGTATATAACATAACAGGAAGCTTTCTGGGATTATCTTTTTATGAATACTTTAATAACAAGTCAATGAAAAAAGATAGTATTGTAACAGAATATAATTTCATGTAATAAGAAATTTGTATGTAATTAAGCCATATGTGTGACATCGTCACATACTAAGATGATAAAAATGACTATAATAAACCATAGAAATGAATTAAAAGTAAGTTCAGCATTTCAATTATGAAAGGAGAATATATTATGAGCGTATTAAAAATAACAAAGGACAATTTTCAACAAGAGGTTATGAATTCAAACAAACCGGTATTATTGGACTTTTGGGCACCATGGTGTGGACCTTGTAAAATGGTAGGTCCAACAGTTGAACAGGTTGCACAAGAGGCAGGTGCTGTAGCTAAGGTTGGAAAAGTAAATGTAGATGAAGAACCAGAACTTGCACAAAGTTTTAACGTAATGAGTATTCCAACCCTTGTGGTTATGAAAAATGGAAAAATAGTTAAAAATTCAGTAGGAGTTAAGTCAAAACAGGATATTCTTTCAATGATTCAATAGGTAATTAAAAGGACAGAGTTCCCTCCCCACTCTGTCCTTTTAATAATTTCAAGTATCAAAAATAAATAAACTTATGGAAAAGTTGCAAGAATTTTTTTATGTATTGTAATTAAGTTAATATAGAATATACTATAATATTATGTGATTGGAGGTGAAGTATGCTTGATGGAATTGCAGCGGCAAACAGTGTTAGTTTTATACTTGTTTTTGTAGAAGGAATATTATCCTTTTTATCACCTTGTGTAATACCGTTAATACCAGTTTATATGGGCTATTTAGCGGGCAGCGGCGGTAAAGTTAATGAGGACGGTAAAATTGTATATGATAGAGCAAAAGTGTTTTTACATACGGTATTTTTTGCTTTAGGAATTTCCTTTGCTTTCTTCATATTAGGTATGTCATTTACAACCCTTGGAAAGTTTTTCAGCAGCAATAAGTTATTGTTTACAAAAATTGGCGGTGTGCTGATTTTTATATTAGGATTTTTTCAGCTAGGAATATTAGATTTCTCAGTACTACAAAAAGAAAGAAAAATAAATTTTAACCTTGCTGACAAGAAAATGAATCCAATTTTAGCACTAGTAATGGGGTTTACATTTAGCTTTGCATGGACACCATGCATTGGGCCAGCACTTTCTTCTGTGTTAATTATGGCTTCTGGGGCAAAAACGGCATTATTAGGAAATATGCTTGTATTTGTTTATGCCTTAGGTTTTTTAATTCCTTTTCTTATTTTGGGGCTTTTCACAACTGAGGCGTTGAACTTTTTAAAATCAAGGCAAAACCTGTTAAAATACACAATTAAAGCAGGAGGAGTAATTCTTGTAATTATGGGATTTATGACATTTACAGGCTGGATGAACGGTGTGTCAGGTTATTTAAATTCTTTAAGTAATAATCAGCAAAGTAATTCTCAAGCAGCAGAAGATGGAAACAAGGAATCAAATTCTGAGGATAGTTCTACAGCTGATGATACAGAAAAAAATTTAGAAAATGAGGCAACTGAAGAAACAGATGTATATCCATCCATAGATTTTACCCTTACAGACCAAAATGGAAATGAACATAAACTATCAGATTACAAAGGCAAAGCAGTATTTGTTAATTTCTGGGCAACATGGTGTCCTCCTTGCAAGGAAGAATTGCCAGATATAGAGGCGCTTTACAATGAATACAATTTAAACCAGGATGAAGTGGTATTTTTAGGAATTACAAATCCGTCCAGTGAAGAGTATCCACATAATCAGGATAGTGAAAAAGATGAAATTAAAGCTTTTATTGAGGAAAATGGATATACTTTCCCTATTTTATTCGATGAGACAGGAGAAGTATTCCAAAGCTATAGTATTTCATCATTTCCAACTACCTTTATGATTGATAAAGAAGGTAATATAGTTGGATATGCTCCTGGCAAGATGACAAAGGATTTTATGATTAGTGTAATTAATGAAACGTTGGAAGCAACGGAATAAAGAAGAGTAAAAGCTAAAGGAGAGGAATATATGACTCACAAATTTGATGTTAATAATAGAAGCAAACTTGACAATCCCAAACGGCGAGAAATGTTGCCAGTAGATAAAGTTTTGACTGAAATAGGTTTGAAAGAAGATGATATTTTAGCTGATATTGGATGCGGGATTGGATATTTTTCCATCCCAGCGGCACAATTAATAGGTGCAAAAGGTACGGTGTATGCCCTTGATGTAAAAAAAGAAATGATTGATGAGCTTGAAAAGAAAGCAGATGAAAACAATTTAGATAATATTAGAACTGTTGTTACTGATGAATATAATTTAAAATTAGCAGATAAGTCTGTTTCATTTGCATTTATTTGCACTGTTTTGCATGAAATAGAAGATAGAAATAAGTTCCTTAATGAAACAAAGCGGATACTTAATAATTCAGGGAAAATTGCTGTAGTTGAATGGATTAAGAAGGAAAGCGATTGGGGGCCACCAGTTAGCCACAGGGTTGATAGCAGTGATATTGAACAGGAACTTAAAAATTGTGGGTTTAAAGAAATATCATATGTGGAGCTTAACCAGTATTTTTATATTGTAATGGGCACTTTATAATAAAACATTAGCTTAATAGAATTTTGTGCGTAAAAGCGACTCTGAAAAGAGCCGCTTTTTGTAATTAAACTGTAACAACAAATATATTGACTTTCTTAATTAATGGAGGTACTATAAATTTAGTAAATTACTAAATTAGTAAACTAGTAAATGAAAGGTAGAGAATAATGGACAGAAAAAAGGAATTAAAAGCTATTTACAAAGAAATGAAGCCAGATATGGGCATTTATATGTATCAATGCAATCCGACAGGAAAGGTGTATATAGGTGCTTCACAACGCTTAAAAGCCATAATGAACAGAACGAATTTTCAGTTGGGAATGGGCTCATTTTTGAACAAAGCGGTACAAAATGACTGGAATAAATATGGAGAAGAAAACTTTACGGTGAAGATACTGGATACTTTGGAGTACGATAAAAAGGACGAAGGAAAAACAGATTATACCGAAGACTTAGAAATACTTTTGACAGAATGGATGGAAAAATTTGAGAATGTAGAGGTGATAATATGAAAATACCAACAACATTAAAGCACAAGCCGGTAATAACAGTGGAAAATTATGAAAATGTAGACGGAAGACATGCCTATGATAGTGATGCAAAAGGGTTATCCCTTGGACTAGCTCAGTGGAATGACCGTGGCAATGTGGAGATATCTGCAAA